>NZ_RZQT01000222.1:0-5773 GCF_003998485.1 Mesorhizobium sp. M7A.F.Ca.CA.001.04.2.1 | reverse complement strand
GGGCTGGGCGGCACCGTAGCCGCCACCAACGGCTCGGGCGGCCCGATGGCCATCCCGGTCGTGGACCTGATGCTCAAAAACATGAACGGCAAGGGCTCCATTCTTGCCCTCACGTATCACACGGGTGAAGTTTGCCGAAACCGCGAGCAGGTCATGGATGAAATGGCCGCCAAATATCCCGACATCAAGGTGACCAAAAACGAAGTGCGCATTCCCGGCTACTTTGAAGATGGCGCGCAGTACGCCAATGCATGGCTCGCCTCGCATCCGGCAGGCGCTGAAAACCTGGCGATCTGGGGCTGCTGGGATGATCCTGCAATCGGCGCGATCGGCTCACTGCGTGCTCAGAACCGCACCGATGTGATGGTGTATGGCATCAACGGAAATGCCCAGGCTCTTGAAAATATCAAAAATGGCTTCATGACCGCAACGGCATGGCAAGACAGCTACACCGAAGGCTACAATATGACAAAGATGGTTGAAGAGATCACCGCCGCCGGGAAGAGCTGGACGCCGAAAGCAGCCGAAGTGCCGGCGGTGCTGGTGACCAAGGATACAGTGGCGGATTTTCTGACCAAGCATCCTGACGCGATCCAGTAGGCGCAGCCAGCTTTTGACCGATAGTGTAACAGGAGATGCGGCAATGGCGATGGGGGCGCCCGTGGTGCCTCCATTTCTTGTCGTACGCAACATCAGCAAGGCCTTCGGTGGCGCCAAAGCATTGCGAAATGCTTCCCTCGACATTGTCGCGGGGGAGGTTCACGGGCTGGTCGGCGCCAATGGGGCGGGCAAGTCGACGATGATCAGGATTCTCGCCGGCCTCAACCATCCGGATCAGGGGTCGATCGAGATCGATGGGCACACAGTCGGCATCGAGACGGCGCACCGCGCGACGGCATTCGGCATGAGCTTTATTCACCAGGAACTGGCGTTCGTTCCGGGGATGACCGTCCTCCAGAACATTATGCTCGGCGTGCCAAAACGATCGCGCTTCGGCTTGACAGACTGGGCGGCCATCGCCCGCGATGTCGAGCCCATCGCAAGACGCGTCGGCATCACCGCCTCGCTCAATGCGAATGTGAAAGGGTTGTCGACCGCCGAAAACTGGTTGATCAATATCTGTCGCGCGCTGGTCCGCAAATCGCGACTTATCGTGATGGACGAGCCGACCGCCTCTCTCTCCGCCGCCGAGAGCGAGAAGCTCTTCGCTATCATCAAGGACCTCTCGGCATCCGGTGTGGCCGTGCTTTACGTCTCGCACCGCCTGGATGAGATTCTGAAACTCTGCGATCGGGTGTCGGTATTGCGCGACGGCAATTCCGTCGCCGAATTCACCCGTGCTGGGTTGACCAGGAAGGCGTTGGTCGAGGCGATCGTCGGCTCTGTCCATGTCGGTAACGACAGTAGGCCTGAATATGCGCCGCAGACCCATGAGATCGTCCTGCGCGTTCAGAACCTGACACGCCTGCCCAAGGTGCGTGGCGTAAGTTTCGAACTTCGCCACGGCGAAGTTCTGGGCATCGGCGGCCTGGTCGGTGCCGGACGCAGTGAACTGGTGCGGCTGATCTATGGTGCCGATCGCGCCGACTCGGGCGGTATGACGCTCAAAGGCAAGCCTTACGCGCCGAAATCGCCGCAGGCTGCGGTTGCCGCCGGGCTCGGCCTGGTGCCAGAGGAGCGGCGTACGGAAGGGCTTTTCCTGACGAAGAGCGTCGCCTTCAATCTTGGTCTGGTCAATTTGGACAAGCTTGTGCTCGGTCGCAGGGTGCCGCTTCTCAGCCGAAAGTCGCAGTCCTCACTCGCTCGCGAGACGATGAAACTGCTGTCGATCAAGACGGCAAGCGTGGACAGCCCTGTTGGCCGGCTAAGCGGCGGCAACCAGCAGAAGGTGGTCATCGGCCGCTGGCTGCAGCGCGCGCCGCACATCCTCATTCTCGATGAACCGACCCGCGGGGTCGACATCGGTGCGCGTGCGGAGATCCACCGCCAAATCCGCGAACTCGCGGCGGCAGGCATGGCGGTTCTCGTCATCTCATCCGAACCCGATGAACTGCCGGACCTTTGCGATCGCGTGCTGGTGATGGCGGAAGGCCTTATCGTTCGCGAAATGAGCGGCGCATCGATCTCGCGCTCCGCTATTGTCGAGGCAAGCTATGGTGAGCGGAGCCATTGACCGGGAGGACGACCACATGAGCGATGTTTCGACCTACAACAGGCGCCTCACACCAAGAGCCAAGGCTGGGCTCGGAATTTTCGCGCGCTACGCGACCATCCTCGGGCTGCTGGCGATGATTGTTGCCTTTTCGATCCTGTCGCCGAAGGCGTTCTCGACCCTGGGCAACTTCACCAACGTTCTCAACCAGGCCTCGCTTGCGATGATCATCGCCGGCGGCCTGACATTGGCGGTCGTCGTCGGCGAGCTCGATCTGTCGATTGGCTTTGCCGCCAGCCTGCACGGCATTCTCGTCACCGGCTTCATCGTCCATGACAAGCTGCCGATCCCCCTGGCCATTTTCATGGTACTCGCCCTTGGCGCGCTGATCGGCCTGGTCAACGGCTTCATCGTCACCAAGATGAAAGTCAATTCGGTGATCGCGACGCTGGGCGTTGGAACCATCATCACGGGTCTCGCCTTCGCCTACTCCGCCGGCGTGCCCATCGTTGCTGGCGTACCCGAGGCCTTCCTGCAGCTTTCGCTAGGCCGCTGGCTTTTCGGCATCCCCAACAACATCGTCGTCATGGTCTTTGTGCTGGGCATCCTTTGGGTGCTGGTCGAGCGCACCTCCATCGGCCAGGAGATCCAGGCAGTCGGCGGCAATCCTGCCGCGGCGCGCCTGGCCGGCATCAACGTCGATCGCATCAAGACGCTTGGCTTCGTCATCTCCGGCATATGCGCCGCCCTTACCGGCATTCTGCTCGCATCGCGGCTGGGCAGCGGCACGACAAGTGCGGCCGATTCCTATCTGCTGACGGCGTTCGCGGCAGTATTTCTGGGCTCGGCGACTTTGCGCGACGGCGAGTTCCATGTCCTGGGGACTTTGGTGGGCGCCCTGATCATTGCTTTCGGCTTCAACGGCCTCAACATTTTTGGCGCGCCTACCTTTTCCCAATACGTGTTTCAGGGCGCCATCCTGATCATCGCGGTCGGGCTTTCCAGCCTTGGCCGCTCACTTGCGGAAAGCTGAGGAGGATCACATGGCTCAGACTGTACATTGGGAGATCTATGTCATCGAGTTCGCACGATCTAAGAACCAGCCATGGGTCGATCTGGTCAACGGGATGTACGAAGACGGCCCCACGGACTTGCCCTTTTCCTTTGTTCTGGCGCGGCGCGGCGACCGCAACGTGCTTGTGGACACCGGCTTCATGAAGGACGAAACCGGTCCGAACTTCTCCGATAAATTCGGCATACCCTGGTGGATTTCCCCGGTTCGGATGCTTGCCGAACTGGGGCTGGCGCCTGGCGACATCACAGACATCATCGTCAGCCATGCGCATTTCGACCACATGGGCTCGATCGATCAGTTTCCGAATGCCCGCCTCTATCTACAGAAGCAGGAGCTGCTGTCCTGGCACGAGGCCATGGCGCTGCCACCGCAATACGGCTACCTGACCGCCATCATCGATCCGGACGATCTGCGCGCCGCCTTCGACGCCTCCGTGGAACACCGCCTCACACTGGTCGATGGTGACCGGGACGATCTCCTGCCAGGCATCCACGTTCGGCTGGGACAGGGCCACACGATGGGACAGCAGTTCGTAATCGTTGAGACTTCGCGAGGCCGCATCGTCCTTTCGGGCGATTGTGTCTACTCATCCCGGCAGATCACTGGCCACAAGCACGACGGTGTCTACCAGCCGCTCAACAATGCCGTCGGCAGCGTTTGGGATCAGCTCAAGACCATCGACCGCATCAACACCGAGATCGGAGGCAACCTCGACCGACTGATTATCCTGCATGATTCCGACCGCTGGAAAGGCCTTCCGGTGATCAAGGAGATCGAAGGGTTCCGCATCGTCAAGGCAGCATAAGATCGGTATTTTTCGAAAGACGGTTGGTTCGAAACCCGGCCTTCAGCCGCTCATCTCAGCCCCCGGCAGTTCAGCCGGCGAGGACGCAACTCTTCTGGCTTCAGCCGTTGCCGACCGAGGGTGGAATTGCTGGAGTTTTCGGTCTCGGCTTCGATATAGCGGATGGTCACCACACGGCTCATTTCGACTTTGATGAGACGGCACTTGCTCGCAGTACTTTGTTGTTGAGCGGCTTGCTCGCCGCCGTCTTGTCCATCGGTTGAACTTCTGTTGGCAACCGGCCAGGAAACGGCGCGCGCGTCACACCACAATCGGCACCGACGCGCCATCCATGTTGATAACAACACCGGTCACGTAGCTCGCTTTCGCGGAACACAGGAAGGCGACGACCGATGCGATTTCGGCGGGATCGGCCAATCTGCCGATGGGGATGGAGTCCCTCGCCCGGCGCAGCGCTTCGTGCTCACTTATCCCCTGGCTTGCCGCAACCGCTTTCATTCCTTCACTCACCCGGCCTGTTTGCGTGAGGCCGGGATTGAGCCCGACGATGCGCACACCGCGACCGGCATAGGCGTTTGCGAGGCCGACCGTCGCCAGCATCAGCGCCGCGTTGGCGGCGCCGCCAGCCAGATGGGTCGGCGAGGCGACTTTGCCGCCGTTTCCGATGATGTTGACGATCACGCCCGAGCCGCGGTCAGCCATCTTCTTGACCACTGGATCAATGACGTTGATGTAGGGAAAATACTTGTCATCCATCGCTGCGCGCCAGGCTTGCGGACTGAGGTCGTGTACCGGCGTGCGCTTTGCGGCCCCGGCGCTGTTGACGAGGATGTCGAAGGGACCGACGTCTTGCCACACCCTGTCCACAGCCTCTTTCGCGTCATCGCCCGATCTCAAATCCACGGCGATACCAACAGCACCCGGAAGCACGGAAAGGGCGGCATCGATGTTGGACGGCGACCGGGAGCAGATGACGATCCTTGCTCCTTCCGCCGTGAGCAACTTGGCGCAGGCGAACCCTATGCCTTTGGAGCCTCCCGACACCAATGCAATCTTGCCTTCAAGGCCGAGATCCATGTGCATTCCTTCCCTACAGCTACGGCTCCGATCCTATCAATCTGGGCGCTGTTCGCCAGCCGCAGGGATCATTCCCGTCAAGCATGCAAAAAATTGCTGGATGACACTTTCGAGCGCCGTTTCTGAATCGTGCTTTCATTCCCTGGTTCGCGTGTCCCGTCCAGATCATGCGCCCCTCCAGCAGGTTCCTAGTCCGCAGTCCAACCGCCGTCGATGACCATGGACGATCCCGTCATGAGAGAGGATGCATCGGACGCCAAGAAGACAACCGCCCCGGTTATGTCGCCGACGTGACCTATGCGGCCAAGCTTTATCTTGGACAGCACCTCCGCCTTGAAGGCCTCATTCTTCAGGAAATTCTGAGCCAGCGGCGTTTCGACAAACGTAGGGCAGACGGTGTTGACACGGATCTTGTGTGGCGCAAGGTCGATTGCCACCGCCTTCGTCATGCCCTCCATGGCCCACTTCGAGGCGCAGTAGACGCTGCGCGTCGCGGCACCGACATGGCCCATCTGCGACGACATGTTTATGATGCTGCCACTCACGCCTTGCTCGACCATGCGTCGCGCGACGATCTGCGCAACAAAGAAGGAAGCACGCAGATTGAGGCCCATGATATCATCGAAATCGGCCTGCGTTACATCAAGGAATGGGTTGGTGCGGT
>NZ_RZQT01000221.1:0-5793 GCF_003998485.1 Mesorhizobium sp. M7A.F.Ca.CA.001.04.2.1 | reverse complement strand
CAGCCTGGCCAAGCCCCAGAAGAAGGATATCAGCACGACGCCGACAATTGCGGCACGCAGCGCATGCAGCCTCAGCACCGGAATGGTCGGCTTTAAGCGTGGTCCCGCCAACCAGGCTGCGCCCGCGACCACGGCCGCGACCATGCTGCGCCACAGCAAGGTGTTGTAGACCCCGACCGCGATGACCAGGATCTTCATCGCCGCATCCATCCCGGACAGCAGGAAGATCGCAAGCGCGCATACGAGCACCGGGATCATCGGGGAAACGGCGCCGGTCGGGCTGGATGTCTTCACGGCTTCACTCATGTGACGGATCGCAGCCGGATATACCAGGGCAAAGGGCGCGACCAGATGGCAGCCCGGTCGATGTAGCAGTCCAACCCCGATTGGGCCGAGGCTATCGTGACATCAGGGTATCAGCACCATGCCGGCGAGTTGAACGAAACGGACCGCCTCGCCGACTGCATCATCCGGCCACGGCAGGCGACGCACGCACCCATGGCACAGATCGAATTGACGGGGCGGGTTGCCGACGCAGCTGGCCCGTCGCATGTTGCCGGTTGTCTGCAGAACGGATCGGAAAAAATGCACCGCATGGCTTCGGGCGACCTTTATCAGACCTACGATCTTGGTGACTTGCGCATCACCTCCTTGCGCGATGGCTATGTCGACATGCCGATCGGACGGCTTCGGCAACCCGGCGACAAGCCATTTGGCGATGAATTGCCGCAACAAGTGGCGTTGGTTGGTGGTCAACTCAGACTGTCCGTCAATGCCTTCGCGATTGACGATGGAGACGGAATCATCCTGATCGATACCGGTGCCTCGAACGCCTGGCATCCCACCATGGGCCGACTTCCCGAGGCGCTGGACGAAGCTGGCATCGATGCCGGACGAGTCCGTGCCGTCTGTTTCACCCACACCCATCTCGACCACATCCATGGTCTTGTGCTTGCCGACGGCCGCGACGCTTTCCCGCGCCTGGCGCGTTTGCTCGTTCCCGGGGAAGAACTCGGCTTTTTTCGCGCCGAAGCGCGGCTCGAACGATTTCACGGCATGGCGGAACCCTTCGAAGCCGGAGACCGTATCGGGACACATGTCGACATTGTCGAAGCCCATGGCCATGAAGCGGGACACAGCTGCTTTCGTGTTTCGAGCGGTGGCGAACGCATTCTGATTTGGGGCGACACCGTTCACGTCCCATCGCTTCAGTTCGATCGACCTGAGGTGACGTGGGAATTCGATGCCGATCAGGACCAGGCGCGCGAAAGCCGGTTGCGGTTGCTGGCGCTTGCTGCCGACGATCATTGTTTCGTTGCCGGCGCGCATCTGGATTCGCCCGGTGTCGGCCGTGTCGTCCGATCCGGTGCCAGCTTTCGATTTGAGCCGCTATAATTGAAAAAGGGCGGCGCAAGCGCCGCCCCGGATCCTTGGGAGGATAATTCGAACCGGCGGTCAGGCCGCCTTGACTTCCTCGGCGACGGCGTCGGCCTGACGCGCTGCCTTGAGCACCTTGGCCCACCAGGCAACGTCGTTGACCAGAGCTGTGGCGGCCTGGTTCAGATGCTCGAGGTCTTCCAGCTTCTTCTCGCCCTGGCGGACGGCGAGGAAATCGCCCCAGGCGATATGGACGGCCGACTTGACCGGCGCCATCTGCAATTCGACGGCATGAAGGCGGAGCTGTTCGACGGCGCGAGCGCCACCGACGCTGCCATAGCCGACGAAGCCGGCCGGCTTCTTGTTCCATTCATTGGCGGCGTAGTCGATGGCATTCTTCAGCACCGCCGTCGGGCCATGATTGTATTCGGCGGCGGTGAAGATGAAGCCGTCGAATTCGGCGACCTTCTTCTGCCAGCGCTGTGCCACTTCGTTCTGCGACGGCGCCCATGCGGAGGATGCGACCTCGTCGAAGAACGGCAGCGGGAAGTCGCGAAGGTCGACGATCTCGACATCGATGTCGGCATGCGACTTGGCGATCTTGGCGATCCACTGGGTTGGCACATCGGCGAAACGAGCGGCGCGCGTCGATCCGACGACGATGGCAATTTTGGGTTTGGACATAAGGGCTCTCCTTGCACGAAGTACTGGTATCATTTGGATACCTGCGCTATATGAGATACTGCAAACGCGATGCACAAGAAGGCACTTTTTTGTTACCGAGGCACCCACACCGCTCCGAAGACTGCCGCGCCATCTCGGAAATCCTGCAGCGCGTCGGCGACAAATGGACCGTTCTGGTCGTCGGCAAGCTGGGCGACGGACCGCTGCGTTTCAACGAATTGCGCGCAGCCGTCGGCGGCATCTCGCAGAAGATGCTGACCACCACCTTGCGCGGGCTGGAGCGTGACGGCTTCGTCACCCGCACCGTGTTTCCAACCATTCCGCCGCGCGTCGATTATGAGCTGACCGAGCTCGGCCACGAGCTGCTGATCCCCGTCAGCGCACTGAGCGAATGGGCGCGCGCCAACACCATGCGCGTCAAGGCGGCGCGCGAAAAATTCGACGGCGCCCGCGTCTGAAACCCTTGCGCGGCAAGGGATTCAGCCCCGCACGCAACATCCGGCTTGTCTGATCGGAAATTCTATCTCGGCTGCGCGGATCGTGCCCGAATGCAAGCGCCGTTTTGGCTGGCGGATTGCCGCTCATGCGGTCCCCTAACGGCTGCCGCTCAGGCTCCTGATGCGCGCACATCGCATCGCGCGGCGGCACAGGTATCACACCGTGCGCCCCGCTCGCCAGGAGCCTGTCCTCCACGCGTGCAGGCGACGCGCGAGATGTCTTCCTTCACCTCCGCGTAAGCGGTCACGCCGAGCAGACAGGTCGTCGCGACCAGGGCCGCCACGAGCCAACCGTTCAGCAGATGTTGACGCATTGTCTCTCCTCCGATTGCAGCAGGATCGGGCATGGAGGCAACCGTTGGATGTCGCGAAAAGCGCCTCCCGCACGGGCGCTGTTACAAACGGCCATACCCGGCTCGCTCTACCTGATCCCAGCTATGTCGGCGGCAACCGATCCATGGCAGACTGGGTACGATCGGTTGGGTATTTTCCGCCCGGCTGCTACAGGTGAAAGCCGCCATTCGCGTCGAGGTTCATGTCGTCCAAGGAACATCCCGCCATCGACCTGCCATCGGAAGCACTGCTGCCGAGCCCGCTGCTTGTCGTCGAGGACGAGCCGATGATGCAGGTGCGGTTGCGCTCGATCCTGAGGGGCCTTGGCTACGCTCAGGAGGAGCTGTTTTTCGCCGGGTCGATCGCGCAGGCCAAGGCCCTGCTCGTCGACCAACCCTTCGCCATGACGCTGGTCGATGTCGGCCTGCCCGATGGCAACGGCATCGACCTCATCGGCTCCCTGCACGAGCACGACGCGGCGCTGCCGATTCTCGTCATCTCGGCCTGGAGCAACGAAAACACCATCCTCGAAGCCCTGCGTGCCGGAGCGACCGGCTATCTCTTGAAGGAGCGCGACGACGTCGAGCTGTCACTTTCGATCCGCAGCACCATTCGCGGCGGCGCGCCGATCGATCCCTTCATCGCCCGGCGCATCCTGGAACTGGTGTCGGCGCCGGCGTCATCCGGGCGCGCCCGTTCCTCCACCGACAGGCCGGGGCGCGGCAAGCCCGCGCTTGCGCCGCCGCCTCCCTTGACGCCGCGCGAGGTCGAGATCCTCAACCTCGTTGCCAAGGGGCTTACCAATCGAGAGATTTCGGGGGTCCTTTCCCTTTCCAGGTTCACGGTCGAATGCCACATTCGCAACATCTACAAGAAGCTGTCGGTCAAATCCCGGACGGAAGCGATTTTCGAGGCGCGGTCGCAAGGCTTCTTGCCCTGATATTCCTGCTCCTCGCGCCGGGCGGCATCGCCCTCGGCGCCGACGGGGCCGTGCCGTTCAAGACGATCGAGGCCGTTCGATCCGGCTGGGACGCCGCCGCGCCGCCGGCCGCCGGCTGGACCAGCGTGACCTTGCCCGATGACTGGGCGACGCGCTGGCCCGGTTTCGACGGCGTGGTCTGGTATCGCCTCACCTTCGACAGGCCCGACGCGGCCGAGCCGCTAGGCCTCGCGCTGAACTACTGGACACTGGCCGGATCGATCTCTGTCAACGGCGCGGAACTCGGCCGCGACGAATTCCTCGTCGAGCCGTTGACGCGCTCATGGAACGTGCCCCGCTACTGGCAGCTCGCTTCCCCGGTCCTGCATGCCGGCACCAACACGCTGCTGATCAGGGTCTCGGGCCTAGCGCCGTACCAGCCAGGCCTTGGTCCGGTCCTGATCGGCCCGCCTTCGGCGACGCGTGCCCATTTTGTCCAGCAATTCTGGATTCGCCGCGAACTGCCGGTCTTCTATCTCGGCGTCACCGCGGCGCTTGGCACCTTTTTCTTCGTCGTCTGGCTGCTGCGCCGAAGCTTGAAGGCCTATGGCTGGTTCGCCCTGATGACGATTGCGTGGTTTTGCTATTCGCTCAATTTCGTGGTGACGAGCCCCTGGCCGTTCGGGGCGACCGACACCTGGCAGCGTTTTATCATGCTCTCCTTCATGGTCATGGCCGCCGCCTTCGTGCTGTTTGTCATCCGCTTTGCCGAGCGCCGCTTTCCCAGGGGGGAAGCCGTGCTGTGGGCCGCGCTGGCGATCGGCGCCGCGGCCCTGTTTGCCACGCCGCATTCCCAACTCGGCCCGATGCTCAACCTGCTGGCCTTGTTCTGGTCGCTGCTTTACATCGGCGCCTGTTTCCTGTCGATCGGCCTGACCTGGCGCAGCAATCGGCTGGACCACATCGTCCTTCACATCGTCAACGCGCTTACCATCGTGGCCATCCTGCATGACCTGATGACCTATCTCGGCATCCTTCTTGGCAATGTCTACTACGTCACGCTGACATCCCACTTCCAGATGGTCGGCATGGCGCTGGTGCTGGCCTGGAACTTCGTCGCCAACATGCGCCGCATCGAAGGGTTCAACGACGAGCTCACGGCCAAGATCGAAACCGCCAGGGAGGAACTTGCGCTGACGCTGCATCAGCAGCATGAGGTCATCCTGGCCAACACCAGGCTGGCCGAGCGTGTGTCCCTTTCCCACAATCTGCATGACGGCATGGGCGGCACCCTGGTCAATTCGATCGCCATGCTGGAGCATGCGCCGCAGAACCTTCCGGCCGATCGCTTCCTGTCCGTGCTGAAGGAACTGCGCGACGAGTTGCGGGTGATCATCGACACCGCCGCCGACGACCCGACGGGCGGCCAGTCGCTGGCCGAGTGGATCGCGCCGCTGCGCCGCCGCCAAACGCTGGCATGCGAAAGCCGCGACATCGATTGCGTGTGGAACCTGACCGGGCTGGAGGACTGCCACCTGCCGGCGGCGCGAAGCCTCGATCTCGTCCGTATCCTGCAGGAAGGCCTGACCAACGTGCTCAAGCACAGCCAGGCAAGCCGCGTCGTCATCGACCTGCACCGGCGCGGCGAGACGCTGAGCCTGGCCATCCAGGACAATGGCGTCGGCTTCGATGCCGCCTCGGAAGCGCCCGTCCCGGGCACCGGCCTGCGCTCGATGCGGGCCCGGGCCGGACGGCTGGGCGGCACGCTCGACACAAGGTCGCGGCGCGGCGAAACCGTGCTGGCCCTGCATGTGCCCGCGGCCTGAGCGGCGGATCGCGGCGCGGCGGGCATAGCTAGTTTCAACGATACCCGCCCTTGATGTCGGGTGCTATGCCCCGGGGAACATGCACGACTGCGTCGGTGCTGATCTGGGGAGCCTGGCCTTGACAGGAATTGCCATCTCGAAGTGCGGCCTGCTGCGC
>NZ_RZQT01000220.1:0-5986 GCF_003998485.1 Mesorhizobium sp. M7A.F.Ca.CA.001.04.2.1 | reverse complement strand
CAGCTTCCAGATCGGCTGCGTGTGGAAGGCGACCTTGCGCTCTTCCGCGGTCAGCGTTTCAATTTCTTCCGACGTCGGCTGGCTCGATGTGGCGTTCATGTCGCCGACGAATTTGACATAGCCGCCAAGCGGTATCGCACACAGTTTCCAGCGCGTGCCGTGGCTGTCGTTGAAGCCGAAGAGTTCCGGGCCGAAGCCGATCGAGAAGGCCCTGACGCCGATGCCGCACCAGCGCCCGACAAGGTAATGGCCCATTTCGTGGACGAACACGACCACGGTCAGCACGAAGAGGAATGGCACCAGCGTGCCGAGGACAAAGCCTTGTGTGCTGAAAAGCGCGTGAAGAATCTCGTTCAAGACAAACCCTCAAATTCTTCCACGGCGCAGACTGCGCCGTGACTGTGACACCAATCCGGGCGAATCCAAGGCGCATCGCGCAAAGGACCTGAAATGACACCACTCAAACGGGAAACAGACCCTGCGCCGGATGATCGGCGTTCGCCGAAATCCAGCCGATGACGTATAGGGCGAATGCAGCTGCGACAAGCCCATCGACACGATCCATGACGCCACCATGGCCCGGGATGAGCGCGCCTGAGTCCTTGCGGCCATGGCGGCGCTTGACCCAGGATTCAAACAGGTCGCCTGCCTGCGAGACAATCGACAGCACGAGCGCCACCAGGCCGAGCAATGCCAGATTGCCGACACCGGCAGCTACGGCGAGGACCAGCCCGGCGACGACGCCGCCGAGCGCACCGCCGAGCGCGCCGCTGCGCGTCTTGCCGGGCGAGATAGAGGGCGCCAGTTTCGGCCCCCCAACGGCACGGCCAACGAAATAGGCAAGGATATCGGTGGCCCAGACGACCGCAAACAGGAACAGGATGGCAATGAGGCCCGAACGATCGCCATCGCGCAGCAAGGCGAGCGACAGGCCTGGAACCGCGGCATAGGCGAGGCCGCTCGCATCCCATTGTCCGGTCTTGCGAAGCGAGGCGGCTATCGCCGTTGCGGCAACAATGGCCGCCACAAGCGGCAGCAGCCAGGAGGCGGCCAGGCCGCCAATCAAGGCGCCAATGAAGACAACCAGCAGAGCTTCCGGCAGGAAACCCAGGCCCGTGGCCCCGGTCGGGCGCGACATGCGGGTCCATTCATAGAAGATCGCCGCCGATATCACGGCGCACAGCAGCCGGAACGGCAGACCGCCGATCCAGGTCAGACCGAGAGTGATGATGGCGAGCACGATCGCCGAAACGACACGCAGCTGGAGATTGCTCATCCCGCGGCCGGTCGCGAAGCGACGTCCTGGCCTCCAAGTCCGCCGAAACGGCGTTCGCGGCCAGCAAACTCACGCAAAGCCTCGGCAAGGTGCTCGCGGCTGAAGTCGGGCCAGTAGCAAGGCAGGAAGACGAGCTCGCTATAGGCGGCCTGCCACAGGAGGAAATTCGACAGCCGAAGCTCGCCGCTGGTGCGAATGACCAGTTCCGGGTCGGGAATGCCTTGCGTATCAAGCGCAACGGCAAAGCTTTCGGCTGATATCGCCTCGGCGTCGAGTTCGCCACGCGCCACGGCCAAAGCGAGCTTTTGCGCCGTGCGAACGATCTCGTCGCGTCCGCCATAGTTGAAGGCGATCACCAGCGTCAGAGATTCATTTGCGGCCGTCAGCGTTTCGGCCTCGTCGAGCAGTCCCCTGATATCGGGCTGCAGCCCTGCCCGGTCGCCGATGATTCTAACCCGCACACCGCTCTGGTGCAGTTCGGCGAGGTCACGGCGGATGAACATTTTCAGAAGGCCCATCAGGTCGCTGACCTCGGATTTCGGCCGCGACCAGTTCTCCGACGAGAAAGCGTAGACGGTCAGGTAGGAGATGCCGAGCCCGGGTGCTGCGCGCACCGTCTTGCGCAGCGCCTCGACGCCGGCACGATGGCCCGCAAGACGAGGCAAGCCGCGCGCCTTGGCCCAGCGTCCGTTTCCGTCCATGATGATTGCGACATGCGCGGGCGTTGCCATGTTCTCGCTTTCGGGTCAGCCGGAGGCCAAGACCCTAAACCTGCATGATTTCAGCTTCCTTATCGGAAAGCAGGTGGTCGATGGTGCTGATCGTCTCGTCGGTAAGTTTCTGAACCTGGTCCGAGCGCTTGCGCTGATCGTCCTCGCTGATGTCGCCGTCCTTCTCCGCCTTCTTCAGGAAGTCCATGCCGTCGCGGCGCACATGGCGCGCGGCGACCCGGGCGTTCTCGGCGTAGGTGTGCGAGATCTTGACCAGTTCCTTGCGTCGCTGTTCGTTGAGTTCGGGAAGCGGAATCCTGAGGTTGGTGCCGTCCACGATCGGGTTGAAACCCAGATTGGATTCGCGGATCGCGCGGTCGACCGCGCCGACCATCGACTTGTCCCATACCGATACCGAGATCATGCGCGGCTCCGGCACCGAGACGTTGGCGACCTGGTTGATCGGCATGGTGGTGCCATAGGCCTGCACCTGGATCGCATCAAGCAGATTGCTGGAGGCGCGACCGGTCCGCAGCGAAGCCAGATCATGCTTGAACGCGGCGATGGCCCCATCCATGCGCCGCTTGAGATCGTCGTACTCACCACTCATCTTTATCTCCTCGACCCGTCTAATGCGGGCTCACTGCTTCGGGGCCGTCTTCGAATCGGACCTTCGAAAACCGGTTTCCCTTCGGGCCAGGCCGCCGATCAATCGTCCGCGACGACCGTGCAGCGGCCGCCGCCCCTCAAAATATCGCCGAAACCACCTTTTTCGTGGATCGAATAGACGATTATCGGAATGTTGTTTTCGCGCGCAAGTGCAATCGCTGCAGTATCCATGATGGAAAGGCCGCGATTTATGACTTCGCCATGGCTGATGCGCTCGAAACGCGTCGCATTCGGGTCCTTCTTCGGGTCCGCCGAGTAGACGCCGTCGACCTGAGTACCCTTGAACAGTGCGTCGGCGCCGATTTCAGCCGCGCGGAGGGCGGCGGCCGAATCAGTGGTGAAGAACGGATTGCCAGTGCCGCCGGCGAAGATCACCACCTTGCCCTGGTTCATGTAAGCAGTCGCCTGGCGCTGCGAAAAGCTCTCGCAAAGTTCGGGCATGGCGATCGCCGAAAGCACCACGGCGTCGACGCCGATCTTGTTCAACGACGTGCGCAGCGCCAGCGAGTTGATCACCGTGGCAAGCATGCCCATGTGGTCGCCGGTGACACGGTCGCCGCCCTTGGAGGCAACGGCCACGCCGCGAAAGATGTTGCCGCCGCCGATGACGACACCGACCTCGATGCCCAATGCACGCGCCTCGGCGATGTCGCCGGCGATGCGATCCACCACTGAAACGTCGATGCCGAAATGCTGCTCGCCCATCAACGCTTCGCCCGACGCTTTCAACAAGACACGTCGGTAGAGGGGCTTCACCGTCATCTGGGCCTCTTCATTTGCATGTGGCGCGTTCCGGTGGCTACCCTCGCGCAGGCGCCGCCTCGAAACAATGGCGTTCCGATACACGAAGGGCGCCGCGATGTCACGCGGCGCCCAAACGGCAAATTCGCCGGTTTCCTTCCCATCAATCAATTGGTGGACACGCTGGCCGACTCTCCTTCGATAAGCACCGGTGACACGTAGTTGGAGGGCTTGTCGCCGGTTGTCGCGCCGCCGGTGACGCGCGCCTGTATCTGCGAGCCGAAATAGGAAAAGGGAAACGGCGCTGGAGTTCTGCTGACCCTCTCCAGCCGGTCGCGATGCGCTTTCGGAATCTCGAAATCCAGCGCGCCAAGATTGTCCTGCATTTGGCTGAGCGTCGTCGCGCCGAGAATGACGGTCGCGATCCCCGGCTGCGTCGCCACCCAGTTGAGCGCGACCTGAGGCATGCTGCGGCCGATCTCGGATGCGACCTTCTCGAGTTCGGCCACGATAGCCCAGTTGCGTTGCGTGAACTTTTGGAAACCCGGATGTGTCGAGTTGCGAAATCCGTCGAGCCGGCCCGCGTTTCCGGCCTGAGCCGGCCGATACTTGCCGCTCAGCAGTCCGCTGGCCAGCGGGCTCCACACCATGATGCCGGCGCCATGGCGCGTGCCGAATGGCACGAACTCATTCTCGATCGCGCGTTCGGCCAATGAATATTCGAGCTGCAACGCCGAAACCGGCTCATATCCGCGCAATTCGGCGATCGCCTGTGCGCGGCCCGCATACCAGGCGGGCACATCGGAAAGCCCGACATGGCGCACCTTGCCCATCCGAACCAGGTCGTCCAGCGTGCGCACGACCTCCTCGGCCGGGGTCAGCCTGTCCCAGACATGCATGAGATAGAGATCGATATAGTCGGTCCCCAACCGTTTCAGCGAAGCATCTACGGCCCGCATGATGTTCTTGCGGCCATTGCCGCCGGCATTCGGATTGCCGGGCTGCATGTTCATGGTGAACTTGCTGGCAATCACCGCCATGTCGCGCAAGCCGCGCTCGGCGATGAATTCGCCAAGCCAGGCTTCGGCCGTGCCGTCTGTGTAGAGATCCGCCGTGTCGAAGAAATTGCCGCCCGCCTCGACATAGGCGTCGAACATCGCCCGCGCCGTATCCCTGTCGGCTCCCCAGCCCCATTCCGTGCCGAAAGTCATCGTGCCCAGCGCCAGCCGGCTGACCCTGAGGCCGCTGTTGCCAAGAGTGTAGTAGGTCATGGTCATAATCGTCTTCCAATGCTTGGTGACAGATGCCCGAGCGTCACTGGCCCGGAGTGGTCTTGACCCAGGGATTGCCGCGCTCGTGTGTCATGCGGAACGCAAAGCCATCGACCTTCCAGCCATCCGCAAAACGCGTCAGGTGATGCTCATAGGTGCCCCAGACCTCCCAAAGCGGGTCGCCATTGCCTTCCATCCGGTTCCAGGCATAGCCGGTCGACAGGACAGTCGCCGTGTCCGCCTCGAGAACGACCTGGTGATTGGTGCGCAGATGCAGGCTTGTCTTGCTGCCCTTGAGGTTGGCCGCCCAGGCGCCAATCAGGTCGTCGGAAGCGATGTTGGCCGCCGGCTGTCCGGAAAGGCTGCTGAAATCGGCAGTGACCCGATCCGCGAAATAGCTGCGTGCAAGCTTCCAGTCCTGGGCGTCGACGGCCCGGTCGATGGCATCGGCGATGCGAATGACCGCGCGTTCGTCTGCGAGGGCCCGCCAGTCTGATGGCTCCGCCCCGCCGGCGTCCATCGGCGCCAACGCCATGCCTGCCGCGAAAGTTACGCGCTTCAACGCATTCATGTTCTTTCTCCTCGATGCCATCAGCCCATCGCCGACGTGCGGCCGGCAATGTGGACCGCTCGGCCGACATCGATAAGATTGCATTGTTCGCATGGACCATGCGATATCATGCATGAATGTACCGGGACCTGCTCACCCACCTGCCTGTGATCGTCGCCGTGGCCCGACGCGGCGGCTTTGCGCTTGCCGCCGCCGAACTCGGCATGAGCCCTTCGGCAGTCAGCCATGCGGTGCGCATTGTCGAAGAGCGGATCGGCCAGCCTTTGTTCGCACGGACGACGCGCAGCGTTTCGCTCACCGAGGCCGGCAAGGCGCTGGTGGAAACGGCGACTCCGGCCCTCCAGGATATTGCCGAGCGGATGGACCGTATCCGCAGCGTCAAAGGCAGGCCGTCTGGCCTGCTCAGGATCAACGCCTCCAACATCGCCATACCATTGGCGGTGACGCCGGTGGTCGCCGCGATGGCCGAGCGCTATCCGGAGGTTACGGTCGAGGTCTTCGCTGACCAGGGTCTGGTTGATATCGTCGGCGAAGGCTTCGATGCCGGCATCCGGCTTGGCGAGATGATCGCCCAGGACATGGTCGCGGTCCGGCTGACGCCGCCGTTCTCCGTCGTCATCGTGGCCTCGCCCGCTTATATCGGACGGCACGGCCGTCCCAGCAGCGTTGCCGATTTGGCGAGCCACAATTGTATTGGCTACCGGCTCGTCCGCTCCGGTGCGCTCTATCGCTGGGATCTGATCGAGGA
>NZ_RZQT01000021.1:0-68732 GCF_003998485.1 Mesorhizobium sp. M7A.F.Ca.CA.001.04.2.1 | reverse complement strand
GACGGCGCTCTACCACTTCGATGCACAGGCCGGCGAGAAGATCTTCTTCGACCAACAGAACAGCAGCGGTGGCACCGTCTATTGGCGCCTCATTGATCCGTTCGGCCGGCAGGTCTGGTTCAACGGTTTTGGCGACCAAGATGTCCAGGCGCTGGCGTTCACCGGGACTTACACGCTGGCGATCGAGGGCTACGTCTACGGTTCTGGGCCTGCGTCGTACACATTCAGCATCTTCCACGTGCCTGTCTCGGCACCCATCCCCATCCCAAATCAAGAGGCCGTTCCCGCCCCCGATCTCGAAGTCACCGACATTGTCGTAAGCCCCGCAACGGGCTGGCTGCCCGGCAGCAGCGTAGGTCTTACCTGGAACATACGGAACATTGGAAACCTCGCCGTATCGGGCTCCTGGACGGAACAGATTCGCGTTCGGAATTTGTCGACTGGACAAATCATTCGTCTGGATAGCATCGCCTTCGATACGGGTGTCGAGGGGCTTGCGCCTGGCGAGAGCCACCCTCGCCAGTACAGCTTTGTCTGGCCATCCGGCCTTGTGGGCTCCGGCGAGTTCATCTTCGAGATCGCAACCGACTCTGCAAATCAGGTGTCGGAAGGCAACGCGTTGGGCACAGCTGAATCGAACAATACTGCCCAAGTCGCCATTGCGTCCGCACCAGATCTGAAAATTCTCGATCTTCACGTCACGAACGCGGAGGTTCAGGCGGGCGGCCCTCTCACGATCGAGTGGTCGGACGCCAATACCGGCGCCCTTCCTGTTGCGACCGGCTGGTTCACACAGATCGCGATCGTTAACACCGCAACGGGCGAAACTGTTGTAAACACGGCCGTCTTCTATGATCCAACTGCTCCAGGAAACGCACCGCTCGGAGCTGGCCAGACACGGCCGCGTAGTGTCACGCTGCAGCTACCGCACGGTTTGCGCGGTGCCGGTACGCTGGAAATCCATGTCACCGCCGACAGCAACCAGAACGGCATCGGCGCGATCATCGAAGCCGCCGAAGGGGTCGACGCCGAGGCAAACAACAGCGCCGTTCTCGAAGTCATTTCACAGCCGAGGCTCTATGCTGATCTCGAGGCCTCGAATGTATCGGCCCCAAGCTCCGGGCAGGGAGGCGGTACGGTCACGGTGGGCTGGACCGTCACCAACATCGGACCAGTCGATACCGGTGTCTCGAGTTGGAAGGACACGATTATCCTCAGCCGGGATTCGGTGTGGGGAAACGAGGACGACGTAGAGGTCGCGAGCTTCACTCGCACCGGGGCGCTCGCTCCGGACGCCAGCTACACGCGTCAGGAGACGGTCGCGTTGCCGCAGCGTCTTGATGGAACCTTCTTGCTGACCGTCCGCACCGATGCCGCAGGTGCGGTTACCGAACCGGACACCTTGAGTAATAATGTTGCGGTTCCCGTGACCATCGACCTGCAATCGCCTGCGGCGGATCTGGTCGTCGAGGTGGTCGTGGGGCCGCTCACCGGCCGCAGCGGAGAGCTGATCGACCTATCCTGGAGAGTCAGGAACCAGGGTGAAGCGACAGACGTGACTGTCTGGACGGATCGGATCGTGCTTTCCGCCGATGAGGTCGTCGACGCCACGGATCGCATTCTCGCCAATGTCGTGCACTCTGGCGCTCTGGCCAAGGACGGCACCTATGCCGGCCGTGCGACCGTCCGTCTTCCCGATGGTCTCCAAGGCAGCTTCCACCTCCTCGTGATCACAGACGCGGAGGCCCGCGTCTACGAACGCGATGCCACCGCCAACAATATTGGCCAGTCTCTCACGACGATGGCGGTGTCCGCGGCGCCGGCTGCGGATCTGGTGGTGACCGGCGTGGTTGCGCCAGCGTCCGGAGTACCGGGTCAACACCAGACAGTTACCTGGACCGTTCGCAACGACGGGGAAGGTGGCGCCCGTGCGCCGTGGACCGACAGGGTCTACCTGTCGAAAGACGGAACGCTGGCCACAGCCATAGTGATCGGAGAGGTCCGTCGCGTCTTTGATCTCGCAGTTGGCACCAGTTACGTCGGAACGGTCGACGTCACGCTTCCGGATGCCGCGGATGACACCTACCAGATTCTTGTCGTTACTGATGCGAGCCAGGAGGTTTACGAAGTTGACCGCGAGAGCAACAACGCGTTGGGCTCAACACTCGCACTAAGTCATCCCGACCTCACACCTTCCAATGTTCAGGCTCCCGCCACAATCGTGTCGGGCAGTGTCATGCAGGTGCGCTGGAATGTCCGTAACAACGGCACCGGGGCCGCCCTGAGCAGTTGGACCGACGCGATCTACCTCTCGCGTGATGACGTTATAGATGCAGAGGACATCAAGCTTGCCGACGTGCCTCATGTGGGCGGGCTTGATATTGATGGGGAGTATCTGGGCGAAGCGATAGTCACGGTGCCACTGTCTGCGTCGGGCGACTACAAGCTGATCGTCGTTGCGGACCAGCTTGACACCGTCCGCGAGCCTCAGGCAGAGGCTAACAACCTCGCCAGCAGTTCTCTGGATGTCACTTTGGCGCCCTATGCCGATCTCTCGGTTGGTAGCGTCACTGCGCCAGCGCTCACCGTTGGCGATCCAGCCCGCGTCACGATCGGATGGACTGTCACCAACCAAGGAACAGGCGTCGGCCAGACCCTGGCGTGGACCGATACGATCCTCGGTTCGCGAGACGACATCCTCGGCAACAGTGACGACATGGTCCTGGCGGAATTCCGTCACGATGGCGCTGTGGCTGTTGGCGGCAGTTATGATCGTAGCGAGCAGATCATGCTGCCCGCCGCATTGTCTGAACGTTTCACTCTGTTCGTTCGTACCGACTCCAAGTCGGAAGTATTCGAGAACGGATCGGAAGCAAACAATGCGGCAACGCCGGGACATCCCGTAGACGTGGTGCCGATACCCTACGCGGATCTGACGGTCACGGACTTGGTCGCGGATGCCTCGGCGCAGAGCGGCGGTCGGCTCAATGTCAGCTGGACTGTAAAGAACCAGGGCATAGGTGTGACGGACCGTGACCAATGGACGGATACGGTCACACTCATTGACGCCTCCGGACAGGCTGTCGCGGATGCGCGGTTTGACCATCTGGGAATTCTAGCCAACGATGCGAGCTACACCCGGTCGGCACAGATCGTGCTGCCGAACGGGCTCTCGGGACCCTATAGGCTCGTCGCCACCACCGGCGGTGTTTACGAGTTCGTCTTCACGGACAATAACGCGAGGACGTCCGATACTATCGAGGTCACCCTGGCGCCGAGCCCGGATCTGACCGTTACCGACGTCAAGGTTCCCGCTTCCGCTATCGAAGGAGATACGATCGACGTTTCCTGGACCGTCACCAATACAGGTCAGGGCGTCGCCAACGGTACGTGGAGCGACCGCATCGTGCTTCGTCCGCTCGCGGGTACGAACCTACCCGACCTCCAAGTCGGAACTTTCACCTTCAGCGGGGAGCTCACGTCAGGAAAATCGTACACGCGCACTGAGCAGTTCCGCCTGCCCGACAAGATCGAAGGCCTCTATCGCGCCTTCGTCGTCACCAATGCGCTGTTGCCAACCACCGACGAAGCCACCCTTCCGGAACCCAGCTACTTCCTCTACGAGCATGGCGCAGCAGCGACCAACAACAACACGGGCGATGACGGTACGCTTGCCGTCCAGCTCAAACCGAGAGCTGATCTGCAGGTTGAGACAGCGGTCGTGCCGGCTCGCGTGCCGGCTGGCGGAACGGCCTCGATCAAGTTCACGATCATCAACCAGGGGACGGTTCCGACAACGTCGCGGTGGAAGGATTCAGTTTATCTCTCCCTCGATAACCAGATCGATGCCGGGGACATGCTGGTCGGCACGTACGACAACCTTCTCGCACTCGACCCGGGCGGGCGGTACACGAAAGAGACTGGCCCGATCGAGATTCCGATACGGTTTCGCCGAGATGCCTATCTGGTCGTGCGTACGGACTCGACCGATCAAGTCGAGGAGTATCCGAACGACGCCAACAACACGCGTGCGTTCGCTTTCTTCGTCGAGCCCGAACCCCTGTCGGACCTGGTCACCGGGAGCGTTGTAGCGCCTGTCCAGGCCGTCGCAGGCTCGCAGATCGAGGTCCGCTTCACCGTTACGAACAAGGGTTCCTCAAGCACAAACAAGGACACCTGGTCTGACTCGGTCTGGCTGACGAAGGACCGTACGCGGCCAAGCCCGAGTAAGAACGGCGGCATCCTGCTCGGCAGTATCCAGCATAGCGGCGCGCTTCCTATCGGACAAAGCTATGACCAGGTCCTGAAGGTGACGCTGCCCGACAATCTGGCGTCAGGCACCTATTTCATCACACCCTGGAGCGATGCCTACGACGTCGTCCTGGAAGATACGCTTGCTGTCAACGTCAACCCCGATGATCCGAACGAATTCGACAACAACAACTACAAGGCACGGCAGATCCAGGTCCTCGGCCCGGAAACGATCACGCACCGGCCAGACCTTAAGGTGCTGTCGGTCAGCGGACCAACGCAGATCGATGCCGCCGGCCAATATACAGTCAAGTGGACGGTCGGAAATGCCGGCCCAGGCGATACTGGCGATGTTGGCTGGGTCGAGAGGATATGGATATCCGACCGCCCGACTCTCGGTGATGTCGGAGCGAAGGAGTGGCTCCTGGAGTCGTTTGATCGCAGCGGAGGATTGGCAGTCGGCGAAACGGCAACGGGCGAGCGAACCTATAATCTGTCACCGGCAATTCAGGGCCATTTTCTGATTGTCGACGTCGATGCGGTTGGTGCCGTTCCTGAAACCAACGAACTCAACAACGACCTGGTCGTCGCGTCGGAAGTCATACGCCATCCGGCTGACCTAAGAGTCACGCGGATCGAGGTTCCTGCCCAAAACTTCTCCGGCGAGAAGACGACGATCAACTGGACCGTCACGAATGCAGGCGCGGATGTCTGGCCGGACACCGCCTATTGGATCGATTCCGTTTTCTTCTCGCGAGACCCGGTCTGGAATCCTGATATTCAAATTTCATCCGCAGCCATTACGCCGCAGCGGACCCAGTTGCTTGCCACGTCCGTTCATAGCAATCAGGGCGGCTTGCGGGCAGGAGAAAGCTACAATGCCAGTGCCGAGGTCGTTCTTCCGCCCGGCATCGACGGCCCATTCTACGTCTTCGTTCTGACGGACGTGGTTCCAACGGGCAAAGCTCCCAAGGAGGAGTTTGACGAGGCAAAGGGAGGTGACGACCAAATACGCGAGTACTACCTCGAGTCCGTGTTCGAGGGCGCAAACAATACAAACAACATTTCAAGACAGGATATCTCGGTCACATACCGCGAGCCAGACCTTCAGGTTAGTAGCTTAGCGGTTCCTGCCACCGCCATCTCAGGGGACCGGGTCACCGTTTCGTGGCACGTGCTCAATGCAGGGACCCGCGAAACGCGCCAGGATGCGTGGGTGGATCGTGTCTTCCTCTCGCGAGACGGCTCACTCGACACCGGTGATTATGAGCTCGGAAGCTTCCAGCACAATGGGAAGCTTGCCATCGGGGCGGCCTACACGGCTTTGCTGGACGTCGACCTTCCCGAGTTCATTGACGGCGATTTCCATATCATCGTCGAAACCGATGCCCGATCCCAACGGGCGACAACATCACTCGCCCCCAGCACGATTGCGGCGGATCTGCCGGGCCTGCAGATCGCAAGTGATGTTGTCCCCGAGTTCCAGGGCGAAGGTAACAACGCGACTGGAAAACCTCTTCCCATTACCCTGCGTATCCCTCCGGACCTCAAGGTCTCATCGGTCAGCGCTCCCCAACATGTGACAGCGGGTCAGCCGTTCGATTTCAGCTTCACTGTCCTCAATGCCGGGAGCGGCGACGTTCGTGCCTCGCAAGATAGCTGGACGGATCTCGTCTATCTCTCCCGTGACCAACATCTCGATCTCGAAAGTGACCGCTTCGTCGGCGCCTACCAACATACAGGCGGGCTCGCCGCGGGCCAGAGCTACACAGTGGCGAAGTCAATCAGAGCGCCGGTGGGGCTTGAAGGATCTTACTACCTTTTCGTCGTGACCGATCCACTCAGCGCAACAGGCCGCAGCTCGGTTTTCGAAGCGAACCTCGAGACGAACAACGCAAAATCCAGCGACCAGCCTCTCATCTTCGAATTGCCGCCGCCGTCCGACCTCGTCGTCGACAACAATGTCGTAACCCCATCGGTAGCGACGGTCGGCGACACGCTCCAGATCAGCTGGACCGTCAGGAACCAGGGCGCCAATCCGGCGGAGGGGACCTGGACTGACGGCGTCTATCTTTCCGAGGACGCAATCTGGGACATCAACGACCGTCTGCTCAAGCTCGTACCTTTTACGGGCTCGCTCCTTACAAACGACACCTATACTGTGAGCATCCCTGCGGACCTGCCGCCTGCCAAGGCCGGCCAGTACCGCCTGATAGTCCGGTCAGACATCTACAACGAGGTCTACGAAGGCCCGTTCAATGCTGAGAGCGAGAAGAACAACGCTGCTCCATCGGTCAATACGCTGAGTGTCAGCGTTGACGAGATGCACCTCGGCGTGCCGTTGCAGACGACCCTTAGCACGGGACAGGTGCGCGTCTATCGGATAACCGTGTCGCAGGGCGAGACCCTAAAGGTTCGCTTGACGGGTTCGGATTCGAACGCATCCAACGAATTGTTCCTTCGCTATGGTGACGTGCCCACTGGTTTCCTGTTCGACGCGATTTACCAGGATCCACTGCAGGCAACTCAGACAGCAGTAATTCCGGCAACAAAAGCAGGAGAATACTACGTTCTGATCCGAGGCCATCAGGAACCGTCCGAAGACACAGCTGTGACGCTCCTGGCCGAAGTTGCACCCTTTGCGATCAGCCGAGTCGAAGTCGATCGAGGCGGAGACAGCCGCTGGGTGACGTTCGACGTCTTCGGTGCGAAGTTCGCCACGAACGCCATTGTGAAACTCGTGCGTCCCGGCATCGCGGAATATGAGCCGGTGCGCTACGAAGTGCTGGATTCCACGCACATCAAGGCGACCTTCGATTTCACCGACGCGCCCCACGGGCTGTACGACGTGAAGGTAATCAACCCCGATGGAACAGCGGCTATCGAGCCGTACCGGTATCTGATCGAGCGGGCGCTGGAACCGGATGTCACGATCGGACTTGGCGGCCCCCGTGTCCTGCTGGCTGGAGATACCGGCACCTACGGGATCGCCTTCCAGTCACTCACGAATGTCGACACACCGTATGTGCATTTCTCGTACGGCATCCCCGAGCTGCAGACGAATTCGGTCATCTACAATCTTCCCTATGTGACATTCCAGACGAACCTGCGCGGCGGCACCCAGCCGCAGAGCGGCGAGGACGTGCCTTGGGCAAGTCTCGAATCGGAAGCCAACACCAGCGGCACGATTCTCGCGCCCGGTTACCTCTACGACATGCCGGCCGGTGCCTTCACCGGGCTGAGTTTCAACGTTTCGACCTATCCAGGCCTTCGCGAGATGAATGATCGCGCCTGGGAGGAATTCAAGCAGCGCGTGTACGCGGAGATACCGGCCCTGGCTGGCACGCTGGACGCAGGCCCGACGGCTCTCGACCAGATCTATCCCGGTCTGTACGACCTCTACCGGCAACTCGGCGCAATTCCCGACGAGTGTCGCGAGCCTTTCATCCCGTTCCGGTTCAACGTCGTGGCCGCCGCGACGCCGATGACGCGCGACGAGTTCGTCGCCGAACAGAAGGCCGAAGCAGCGAACCTCAGGACGAGGGTGCTGGCCGATCCAACCGCGAATGCGGTACTCATCAATCTCGCCGCGGACGCCAAGACCTGGGAGGCCAGCTACCTTGGGGCGCTGGAACTTGCTGGCATCTTGCGGCCAGTCGACGAGGCTCCGCCGATTAATCAGGATCCGGTTGTCCAGAGCGTGCTGTCGGTGCTGACGACAGGGGTGCTGTACGGCGCAGCCGGCGAGGAGGTCCGCAGCGACGGCAATCTGGTCTCCTTCTTTGAACAAATCCACAAGTGGTACGGTGATCAGCCAGGCACGCTGGCGCCGATCGACCATGTGGAAATTCGCCAGAACGACTGCTATTATCTCGAAGTCCCCGTACCGGCGCTCTCGAAGTATTCGGACTTCGATCTGGGGCTTTCGCAGCGGACGTATTTCGAGAATTTCAACGTCTTCGTACCGTGGATCAGGTTCGAACAACGGGGAGCCGGCGGCAGCACGGTGGCGCTGCCGGAATTCGGCTCGCTGGCTGGGTCGAGCGAACTGTCGCCGCTTGATTTCTCGCGCTACTACCAACGGGCGGCGGCCGTCGGCGAGTTGGCGTCGATCACCGGCCCGCAAGGCGTCGGCAACGAGCAGTTCCTTCCGGCGGGAGCAGCGCTTCCGTATTCAGTCCGGTTCGAGAACCCGCAAAACGCTTCGGCGCGTCCCGGTGAGATACGCATCGTTACCAAGCTCGACTCGGACCTCGACCCCTATTCTTTCCGCCTGGGCGATCTGAAGATCGGGGATATCAACGTCCATATTCCGGAAGGCCGCTCGCTGTTCCAGGGTGACTTCGACTTCACGCGGTCCAAGGGTTTCATTCTGCGCGTCTCCGCCGGCATCGACATCAGCGCGGCAACGGCGACTTGGCTGCTGCAGGCGATCGATCCTGAGACCGGGGAAGTAATCCAGGATACATCCCGGGGACTGCTGCCGGCAAACAACGCGCAAGGGGCAGGGCAGGGCACGGTCAGCTATACAATTCGTCCGAAGGATGACGTGCCGACCGGCACCGCCATCACAGCCCAGGCGCGGGTGCTCTTCAATACGATGGCCCCGCAGGAGACGATCAAGCTTACCCAGACGCTGGATGCCGCGGCCCCGAAGTCGACGCTGACCGCGAAGCTCATACAAGGTGCCAATTACGAAGTGCGCTGGACCGCAACGGACGACGCTGGCGGATCAGGCGTCAAGCATGTCACCGTCTACGTTGCAAAAGACGGGGGCGACTTCCAGATCTGGCAGCGCCAGACGACGGAGACCGTCGGAATCTTCCACGGTGAAACCGGTCACAGCTATGAGTTCCTGGCGCTCGCGACGGACAATGCGGGTAACACCGAGGAACCGCCCCTGGGCATTCTGGCGCCGGACGACGGATCCGGACCCGACCTCGGCAACCTGCCGAACGTCGGAGGCACAAGCCAAGATCTCGGCGAGGCTCCGGCGCCATCGCCGACGCCGTCCACAAATCCACTCTTCCTGCAGGCACAGCAGGCCATTCCCGCGCCGACGCCGCTGGCTGACCTGCCGGAATTCGGCACGACAATCCGTCCCTTTGGCGCGCAGGTGTTCGCCTCGGCAATCCCGCAAAGCCATGCCGGGATAGGTGCCCTCGCCATCGTGGTGGCGGCAGACGGCAGCGTATACACAAGCGGCGGTGCAAACCGCGGCTCGCTCTACAAATTCGATCACAACGGCGGCGATGCCGGGCAGCCGCTGGCTACTCTGGACGAGCCAATATTCGACCTTGCCTTCGACGCCCAGGGGCAGCTGTGGGCCACCACCGGTGGCGGTGCGCTTCTCCTCCTGGACGCGGCAACAGGTCAGGTCCAGGCTCGCTTTGGCGACAGCATCACGCAGGCACTGGCAGTCGATCCGGCCACCGGCAAGATCTACGTGTCGTCAGGGCGCGGCATCGAGATCTTCGACCCGGTGAAGCATACCTTCACGGCCTTCAGTTCGGTTCGCGTCGACGACCTCGCATTTGCGCCGGACGGCAAGCTCTGGGGCACCACCTGGCCCGAACGGGGCGATGTCGTGACCTTTGACCCGAAGGGGCGCGCCACAAAAGTCCTGTCTTTTGACAGCGAGGTTGATTCCATTGCCTTCGGCAAGGCTGGCACGAAGCTCGAAGGTCTCCTTTTCATCTCGAACAATCTCGCCGACGGCCAGTCTCGCGGCTCGCAGTTGATCGCCGTCGACCTCGCTACGCTCCAACATGTTCCGATCGCCCTGAACGGAACGTGGGGCGAAACGCTTGCGACGACCGCGGATGGCCGTCTCCTGATTGCGCAGTCGCATCAGATCGATGTCGTCAGTCCGATCGTGGCGCCGAAAGTGGCGTTCGTGAATCCGCCGGACGGATCCGCAGTGCCGCTCCCCTTCGCGGAGATGACCGTATCGTTTGACCAGGACATGTTGGCGGGCTACGGCCTCGACGCCGGTTCGGTCCTGTACCTCGCAAACTACACGCTTGTGAAAAGCACCGGCGAGCCTGTTGCGCTCAAGGGTGCGACCTATGACGTGGGAACCCGCACTGTTCGCCTCTCCTTCGATCCGCTCGAATTCGGCGACTACACGCTCACGGTGGGCGAGCATCTGAAGAGCATTCAGGATGCCGAATTGGGATCCGCCTTCACAAGCGACTTCACCGCCATCACCGACCTTTCGGCGCTCGTGACCATCGAGTTCAGCGCCGTGCGCTCCAGCCGAGCCGACGGCACGGTTTCCTATGACGTGAAGGTCACCAACATCAGCGACGCCGACATTCTGGCGCCGCTCACGCTGGTTCTGGACCCCGCGCAGTATTTCCTGGGTCAGCCTGCCGGCGCGACGTTCGAAGGGGGCGGACTCTGGTACATCAATCTGGGCGAGGCTCTCGCTGACGGCCGGCTTGCACCCGGACAGTCCACGACCGTGCAGACCGTCACGATCGGAAACTCCGCCCTGCAGCATCTTTCCATCGGTCATGGCGTTTTCGCCGTTCCTGCCGCGAATCGGGCGCCCGTCATCGATTCCGCACCCGTCACCACTGCGATCGCAGGACAGGCCTATTCCTATCAACTTGCCGCGCGTGACCCGGATGGAAACCCGTTCACCTATCTCCTGCTCGACGGCGTCGAAGGGATGGGCCTGTCCAACACAGGCCTACTGACCTGGTCGCCGACGGTCGACAGCCCGGCTCAGGTCAGCGTCGTGCTGCGCGCCTACGACAACCGCGGCAGCTACGCGACACAGGCCTACGCCATCCAGGTTGATGGCGGGAACCAGGCGCCCGTCGTCCAGGAGCTGCCCGAAGAACTCAGGGTTCGCGAGGGAGAGAACTTTGCCGTTGGGTTGGCGGCCTTCGATCCCGACGGCGACTATCTCCAGTATTTCGCCGACCAGCTTCCGGCAGGTGCGTCGCTGAACGCCCAAACCGGACTGCTGCAGTGGACACCGGGCTGGGGCCAGGCCGGCACATATGAAGGCGTGGTTCTTGGCGTGACCGACGGCGTCAACACCGTCGCGCGGACGTTGACGCTACTGGTGGTGCCGACCAACCAGGCGCCAAGCCTTGCGCCGGTCGCGGACCGCGTCGTTCGCGAGGGCGATCCCATCCGAATTCGCCTGCGCGCCAGCGACGCGGAGGGCGATGCGCTCACCTTCTTCAGCGCACTGCTTCCGGGCGGCGCCTTCCTCGATCCAAACACAGGCGCCTTCGAATGGACGCCGTCCTTCACCCAGGCAGGCACCTATGTGATCCCGTTCCTCGTCAGCGACGGGATTAACACCACCGAGATCAGCACGACCTTCAGGGTGGCGAATGCCAACGGCGCGCCGGTATTCGACGAGCTCGGCCCGTTCCGTCTGCTGGAGAACCAGCCGCTCTTCTTCCGCGCCTTCGCGTTCGATCCGGACAATCCTGGTTTCGTGCCGCAGGATCGCAAGGCGGACGCCAGCCTGACGCCGCTTGATGGCACGGCACCCACCGTGTCCTATGCCGTCGAGAACCTGCCGCAAGGTGCAAGCTTCGATGCTGTCACCGGCATCTTCGGCTGGACACCGGGCTATACGCAGGCCGGACACTACACCGTTCGCTTCACGGCGACTGACACGGGAGATGGGCTCACGCCCGCCGTAACGGTGCGCGATGTCGTCATCGATATCGTCAACGCTAACCGCGCGCCGGTGGTGCCGACACCCGTGAACCAGAGCGTCAACCGCGGCGAGGTCCTCGAGATTCCGGTGGAGGTGTCCGATCCGGACGGTGACCCGCTGACATGGTCGGTCTATCTGAGCCGGCAGCCGACGGCCGGCGGGCCAGCCGTCGACACGACGCCGATCGAGCTGACCGCCCTAGGTGGCCTCGCGACCTTCGTGAAGACGGAAGCCAACAAGGGCATCATCCGCTTCGCGCCTGGCGACCATGACCGCGGCAACTATCTCATCACCGTCCGCGCCACTGACGATGGTGGAGCTGAAGGCAAGGCCGATATCCGCACGACGGCGGTGAGCTTCACCACCACCGTGGTGGCGCCGAACGAGCGACCGCTGTTCGACATCGTCGGCGACAAGGTCGCGGTCGCCGGACAGCCGCTGAGCTTCATCCTGCGCGCACGCGATCCAGACCAGACCGGCTTGATCTTCTCCGGCCAGAACATGCCGGCCGGCATGACCATCACGCCGCTCGCGACCTACGGCACCGCCCGCGTCGACTGGACGCCCGCCGCGGCCGACATTGGTGAGCGGACGATCACGTTCCTCGTCACGGATGACGGAAACGCCGGTGCTTATGCCGCGCTGTCCGACAGCCAATTGATCCACCTCGTGGTGCGCGCCAGCAATGCCGCGCCTGTCCTCCTGCCCATCGGCGACCGCACCCTGAAGGAAGGTGAGGTTTTCGCCCTTTCGCTCCACGCGATCGATCCTGACAACGACGCGATAACCTTCTCGGTCACCAATCTCCCGACGGGGGCTTCCTTCAACGCGAAAACCGGACTGCTGTCCTGGACGCCCAACTACTTCGCAGCCGGCGACTATGCCGGAATCACGTTCTCTGCTTCGGACGGCAACAAGGCGAGCTCCGAGACGATCACGCTCAAGGTGCAGAACGTGAACCGGGCACCCGAGCTCGTGGCGATGTTCCCGCAGGCAGGCCGGGAAGGCGCTGAGATGGCCTTCACGGTGCTCTCGGGAGACGTCGATCAGGATCCCAGTGTCTATTCCGTGCTATCGCCCCTGCCACAGGGCGCGCGCTTCGACCGCAAGACCGGCAAGTTCACCTGGACGCCCGGCTACAGCCAGGCGGGTGACTACACGATCCGTTTTGGAGCCACCGATCCGTCGGGCGCGCTCTCGACGCTCGATGTCCAGGTCGCCATTACGGACACGAACCGCACGCCGGTCCTGAAGTCCTCCGACCATCAGGTGGTGCTCGGCACCGAGTTGGTATTCCGGCTTGCAGGGACAGACCTGGATTACCAGAACGTCTTGACCTATGGCGCCACCGGTCTGCCCGAAGGCGCCACTCTCAACGAGACGACAGGCGAGATCCGCTGGACGCCGGGTGCCGGCCAAGCCGGCGACTATCTGGTGCTCGCCACGTTATCTGACGAGCAGGAGAGCGTGCTCGAACCGGTCGTGCTCCGCGCCACCACCGCACCAGAACTCCCGCGTATCGTCATTGAGCAGACGCCGAGTTTCCCGGTCGTGCCCGGTCAGGAAATACTGGTCCACGTCATCTCGACGGGCTTTGCCGACATCACCAAGCTGGAAGTGCGCTACAACGGCGTCCTGCTCGCGCTCGACAGCCAGGGGCGCGCCCGCATCACGGCCGGGCTGCCGGGCCTGAGCGAAATCGTGGCGACCGCAACCGACGCAGACGGGCTCGTCGGCACGCGCTCAGCGATCCTCAAAGTGCGTGACCCGACCGACATACTGGCCCCGCAGGTTTCCTTCGCGGCGGGCCTCCTGGGAAGTCGCTTCGATACGAAAGCCGATTTACTTGGCTCCGTAATCGACACGAATCTGGATCGCTGGCAACTTGAGATCGCGCATTTCGAATCTGGCGAGTGGTCGACCCTGGCTAGCGGGGCCGGTGCGATCACGAATGGCGCACTTGCGCAACTCGATCCTGCTCTGTTTGCGAACGGCGTCTACAGCCTGCGTCTCACGGCGGCCGACGTGGCCGGCCGCACCGCGCGCGCCGAGACTCAGGTAGAGATCGACAGCATCAAAACGCTACCGCGTGCCGAGACTGATTTCACTGTCACGCTTGCCGGCCACCAGATTGCTCTGGTCAGGCACTACGATCCCCTTGTTCGCGCCCAGGCGGGCAGCTTCGGCAATGGCTGGCAACTTGCTCTGAAGGACGTCGCGATAGAAACCGACGTTGCGCCGACCGGCCGTGAGGCCTTTGGTTCGTACGGCGCGTTCAGGAACGGCACGCGTGTCTACGTGACGCTGCCGACCGGCGAGCGGGTCGGCTTCACATTCGAAGCTCAAGAGCATAGCATTCCGGGCCTCGTCTACTATACGCCTTCCTTCCGCGCTGACGCTGGCGTGACGTGGACCTTGCGGACTGCCGCGACGCAGCTCTCTCGCGTCGGCGACCGATTCTACGATCTTGCGACCGGCAGGCCTTACAACCCGGCCGGGCTCGAGGGCCGCGGCGAATACGAGCTCGTTGGGCCGGGTGGGACCGCCTATGTCGTCGACTCCCAGGCCGGCGTGACCTCGATCCGCTTTACTGATGGTGTGGCGCTCACCGTTGCCGACAGTGGCATCTTTGATGCCAACGGCAACGGAATCTCATTCATCGGCGGCGAGCACGGCATCACACGAGCCATCACGACCGACGGTCGCTCGTTCGCATATCTCTATGATGCGCAAGGCAATCTCACGCTGGTCCGCGATTTGATCACCGCGACGTCGAGACGGTACGGCTACGACGCGGATCACAGGCTCACATTGGTGAGCGGCGACGCCGGGCAGCGGGGCGTGGCGATCGATGCATCGGGAGCGGAGCTTCCGGTCACCGCCGATCTCGGCGTTGCAACCGGCTATCTCGCAGACGCCGCCCATGAAACCTTGGCACAAGGCGGGACGAACCGGCTGACCTTCACGATCCGGCCGTCCGAGCTCGCGTCCACCGATGGCGGCTCCCTCTATCTCGGCGTGATCCTTAAGCCCACTTCCGGAGGTGCAACGTTTGCTGTTCCGGAGCTTCAGGGAGCAACTCTTGTCGCTAGCCGGGCGGGGGCGAATGGCGCTTTCGCGCTGTACAAGATCGACCAGGCTGGGCTGAAGCTGCTGACCGTCCGCGGCGCAGATGCCGAGAGCGCCGGCGCCTACAGCCTCGAGCTTTTCGTTGCCGGCGATGCTAACCGGGACGGCAAGGTGGACGGAACCGATGCCGCCCTGACGTTTGCCGCCAACGGCGCGAGCGCGGGCCAGGCTGGCTACACGCCCACCGCTGACGCGAACCAGGACGGCACCGTCGACAGCACCGACGCCCAGCTGCTGTTCCAGAATTTGGGTTATCAGCCCAACCAGGCGCCGATTGCGATCACCGGAACGTTCAAGACGCACCAAGATCTTGAGCTCACCGCTTCTGTCGGCAATCTGGTCAGCGATCCCGAAGGCGACATGACTTTCGTTCGGCTGCTCGGCGCCACGCACGGCACTGCGCGCCTGTCTACTGATGGGAAATCGATTGTATTCGTGCCCGAGGCGGGCTTTGCGGGGCAGGCAAGCTTCACGATCGTCGCCGACGACGGTTACCAGAGCTCGGCGCCGGTCACGATCAGCGTCAGCGTCTCCAATGCTGCTCTGTTGAGATTCGATTTTGTAACGCGTCAGCCCCGGATCAATCTCAGCGAACGATATCAGATGCAGTGGATCGGGGACTTTGCTGATGAAGGCAACATCCTTCTGCCCGCGTCCTACTTCGACGTGTCGACAACCAATCCCGATGCAGCAGATGTCTCGGATGGCATCCTCATCGGAAGAGCTTCCGGTGCCGGTACTGTCGTGTCGTCGCGCGCTGGACTTACTGCGGCAACCGCATTCCTCGTAGGTAGCGCGCAGACCTATGACGACTATCTACTCGCAGGCTTCGGCGCGGACATCTATCCCGACGCAGTCACACTAGCCGCCAACGGCGGAACGCGTCAGATCAAACTGTTTACCGATCCGCAGGACGCCAGCACGAACGTAGCCTTCGCGGTGAACGGGACGCGCTACTATGTCGACAAGCCGGGCGTTGTCGAGGTCTCGCCCGACGGTCTGATCACCGCGCTCGCGTCCGGCGAAGTGACCATCACTGCGACGTACAAGATGGCGGAGGCCCGGATCCCGGTCAGGGTTGTTGCCGCTCAGTTCGGCCCGACTTTGGTTGGCGAGGCAGGCGCCGTCGTCGCGACGAGCGAGGGCCTCCAGGTCGCGATTGCTCCCGGAGCCCTAAGCCGAGAGGTAACCGTCACTATTTCGGGTGTTGCTCGTGATGATTTGACGATCCCTGTTCTGCCCGAGGACCAAGGGTTCCGGTTTGGCGCAGCGTTCCACATCGATCTCGAAGGCGCCACGCTGGACGCCCCGGCGCAGCTCGCGATTCCGACCACACTCCAGGCAGGAAGCGAGATTCGCTTCTATCGGCTCTCCGACTTTGAAACCGCTGGCGGAACGGTGCAGGGCTGGCTTGAGGTCGAGAGTGGCTATGTCGATGCGAATGGTTTTGCCCGCACGGCGTCACCGATCTGGAGCGGTATCGGGTTCGGCGGCACCTACATGGCGGTGGCTATCGATCCAGGCTCGATCGGCACCGTGATAGCTGATCTCGAGGCCTCCTTCGGTGTCGTACAGCAATATGTCTACACCACGATCGGAAACGTCCTTGTCGGCGCCGCCGGCTTTGGGCAGGTTCCTCTCTCCCTGCCGGGGGGCAACCGAGACGTTACACTCACCGCTCGTACCCTGGATGGCAATCTCGTCACGACTGCGGCAAATGTGGAGGTGCGTCCCGGTCAGATCAGCTCGCTCGAAACCACATTCAATTCCGACGTAGATCCGGCAGCCGATACGCATCACAGTCCGTCTATCACATCGGCCCGCGTCGAATTCGCCGACAAGGGAGACGGAATGGAGCCTTGGCTGGTGCTGAAGGGTGACCGCTTTGTCTGGAGCGATCCTGGGGCGCCGACGCTCGCCGGCTCAGACCTCGACCATCTGCGGGTGCTGTTCGGCTATCCTGACGAACTGGAAATCCGCGACCTGATCCGAGGGCATGAGAACGATGAGATCACCCCCGTCAGTGGAGGCGTGCTGGTTCGTCCAGCCTTCATGGGAGGAGGTGAACTGTGGGTCCGCGTACCGACGTCTATGGCTCTAGGCTCGACGCCTTTCCAGGTGGCGCGCCTCAACTACGTCCTTACGAACGAAGATCTTGGAGGCGATCCTTCGAGCTATGCGCAGGACAGTGGCCAGCCCGGTTCCTTCTGGGACGCTTTGACCGTCTATTCCAATTGGGAGTTTCTCGAGCCTGGGGACGAGAACGTATTCGTTGCGGTGCCGGGCGGCACCTTTGAAGGCGGCACAGCCGATCAACTGGCGGTTATTCGCCCGGTTGGGAATGACAACCAAAAGTTGCCAGAGCTTGTCGCTCGAATTCCACTCGGCAATCTCGACGACAACGGCCGGCCGACAGCCGGAAACGCGGTGATGCCCAACCGTGTGGCGATCACCAGCGACAACGCCCGCGCATACGTCACGCTGCGAGGAAGCGGAGGTATAGCCGTCGTCGATACGATGCTGATGCGTCAGGTAGACGTACTTCCGGACGATCCGGCGGAGCCTTACACTGATGGAGTGAACTTCATTAAGTTCACCAACGCGCCCAACGCTGCACCATGGGACATCGCTATCGATGCTTCGGATAGATGGGCCTACGTGAGTGACATGAATAGTGGTGCGATCTACGTCATCGATGTGGACCCGACGTCTGGCACCTACAACAAGCATGTCGGCACCATTGTCGTGAAAGACGTCACCGATATGAGCAGCAGCGTGCCCCAACACTTCGGCCTGCGCGACTTGCAGCTCACGCCGGATGGGCGCCAACTCGTCGTCGCCGCGCCTAACCGGTTTCTCACAGGCACCAGCACTGCAACGGCACCCGGCAAGCTGATTATTGTGGACCTGCCCGACGTGAATGCCCTCGTCGCGACAGCCGGTGCGGTCGGGCCGATCTTCTCGCAAGTACATTCCACCGAGTTTAGCGCGCCGGGCCTTGAGGAATTATTCGCCGTCCGGACGCTTGTCGGACCGGAAGGGGAGGAACTCATCGCGGTGACCGATCGGTCGTCGGACGGCACCGGGCTGATCATGCTCAAAAAGGACGGCAGCACCTGGAAACTGCACGGCAATATTTCGATCACGCTGGATTCGCCATTCGGACCAGATAACATTGACAGCTTTGACGTCAACAACGCCAGCGACGTCGTGTTCACCGGCGATCTCCGCTATGGGTTCGTTTACGGATACAACCGATTTGTTCAAGGCGTCGATTCTCACGATCCCGACGCCAACCCGAGTGAGCCGGCCGGCAGTAACATCGGTATCATCCGTGATCCGTTCGGGCTTTACTCTGACATGACCGGCCCGAAGGGTCTGGTGGCTGCAACGCGCATGATCCCTTACGCCTTTGGCAGCAGCGTTGCGCTCTCCGCAGACGGCAAATATCTGTACGGCACATACACCGGCAACGGCGCCGTTCTCGCGTTTGACGTGGAGGCGCTTATCGCGCAGGTCGAAACCTCATTGCAGCATCCGGTTGGCGCGCGATCGCCGACCTACAATTGGGCGATTGACGATTTGACTTCGAGTGCCACCCTGTTCGATCCGCTCACCGGATTGCGCACCGGCGTCAACAGCTTAATTGACCTGAGAGCCGATTACGCCGTGTGGTCGGGCATAACTCGGCCATCTGTGCCAGACAGTCCAAATGCGCCAATCTTCTTAGGAGGCACCCCAAAAGGCATTGCATTGCAGCATGGCTCGCTGCTCTTTACCCCTAGTTGGGACAGAGTTGATTTCAACAACTTAACTGGCAGTCAGGCGCAAGCGATTGCGCGGGGCGCTGACCAATACGATTGGCTTCGCGGAAACGATGACGTTACTCTTCCCTCCTCGCTCTCATTCGACTTCACGCAGACCTTCGATGGAGGTGCGGGAGTCGACACGATAAGGCTCCCGGGCTCACCGGATGACTATGTCGTCAAGGTGACGTACGGGAAGACTTGGGACGATACGCGAACGACTATCGCGACAGTTGTCGGGAGTGGCTATCCAAAAGTCGATATCAACACCGAGAGCATTGAGAGAGCAGTTTTTGCGCAGAATTTGAAGAAAGTCGTAAGTCTAACTGCGGGAAGTCTGGAAACGGAGATGTTGCAGCTTCTCGTAGAGAGCTATGGACCTGAAAGGAGTAAACTAGATCCACCAGATCCACTCGCGTACGAGGCCAATCAAGTTCAACTTTTGACCAGAACTCTAGGGCCAGTTCTCGATGCGCAAGGTCGAGGATGGCATGCTGTTTCTGCTATTGAACTTGGCATGCTCCCGGAAGACTATGGCAATGGGGATATCAAATTTTCATTTTTAGGTGGGCACTACCAAGCCATTTCTCGCGCGCAGAGTCCCGAGGGCCCGGAGGCAAACGCTTTTGTCCTTACAGGGAATGTGGGCGGTAGCAACACGCTAGCGATCGTTGTCCGAGGCTCAGATGAGTTGGCTGATCTGAACGATTATCTCAACTTCAAGACGCACTATGCAAAATTTAAACCGTTAATAGAAGGTATAAAGAGTTACCTAAACGATCACCTTAATACGAAGGTCATAGTTGCTGGACACAGTTTGGGTGCGGCTATTGTACACTACATTCTCAACGATTTGCCAGAATCGATGTACGACGTTCGGGGAATTTCCATAGGCTCTCCTGGAGCAGAAGCAGAGACAAATCCAAAAGATCAAAGGATACTAATCTTTGATCATACCCTCGATCCTGTTCCGTCGCTTAGTTATCTAACCAAATTTTCGCCAAGAAGTGCCCTTCCTGATTTGGCAAAAAGTCTCTCTGATATATTGTACGATGTCGGGCTGTCGAGCATAGTATATCAAATGGAACCAAAGTGGGAGCTGGGGACTAAGGTCTTCATACAAACCGACGCTCCCGTCATCGATCCGCCAAGTTTCTTTGGCGGCCAGCACAACGAGCAGAACTATTTGGACAGCGTAATAAAGCTTGTCACATTTGCGAGAGACCCAGACAGCCCGTTTAAAGACACCGGGCTAGCACAGTCTCTCAAGAACGGTACGATCTATAAGGGTGAGCTCACACTAGATCCACTTACGATCGCCGTCGGTCTCAAAGGCAATAACACTGTGCATTTCACGCAGTTGAGTAGCTTTTCGCTAGGTGGTCAGGGGGATGAGACCCTGATCATGGACACGGTAACTCCTTTCTCCCATGCCGTTATTGTAGACGGTGGACTTGGTGAAAACGATACGCTGAATATGATTGTGGATTATTCGAATATCACCCGCCTTACATGGAAGCAAATAGCGAACGGATGGGAGGTAGATTATTTTGGAAATCCTATCGCATTAGTTTATCGGGTCGAGAAATTCCAGGTTAACGGATTGGATGTGTTTCAGGCCACTCAGTCAGCTCTGACGGCAGCTTTGAGCGGCGGTCAAGATCTAGCTGACTCGTCATTGGCTCTCGCAGACACATCGGAGATCGTGCGTGCCGGTGAAGATCTGTGGTCAGACCATCTGAGTTCCGAATGGAAAGAGGCACTTGACCGGATAGAAGTTGGCCTTGCTGATTTGCCACCGTCATGGCTTGCTCGGACCGTAGGTTCGAGGATGGACTTTGATTTGACGGCTAGCGGCATAGGTTGGTTTCTGGATGAGTCTCCCTACGACAACAGCGAATTCAACTCGACCTCCAGTCCCAACGTATTTGTGGGTCGGGCTGGCACGGATGCGGCCAGTGGCATGGACCTTCTTACTGCCGCTCTGCACGAAATCGGTCATGTGCTAGGGCTTCCTCACTCGACCAATCCAAACAGTGTCATGGCGGCGACGCTTCCCGTCGGCGTGCGGCGCTTGCCCTCAGCCGCCGACGTCGAGGCGCTGAAGGCGGCGCTCGCCGCAGCACCGGAGAGCGTGGCGAGCGCTCTCGAGGCGGAGTTCCACCTCAGCGCGCTTCTTGCCGATCTCATCGGTCCGGCAGGCGCCCCGCAGGCCGCCATCATCAACGGGTCATTTGGCGTTTCTGACGCGAACACTTCGGGCTGGATTGTGACAGGAGGTGCCGGGATCGGATCTGGGGTCCTCACTTTGAACGAAAGTGACAGAAGTGGCGCACGCGCTAGTCAAGAATTCAGTATTCCGCAGAATGCGCTCGCTCTCCGCTTCACAATAAAGGGCGCGCGCTTTGGCGATCGTTCGCAAGGCCCCGGCGATGCCTTTGAGTTCGCATTGATCGGGTCGGATGGAAAACCGATCGCAGCAGACGGGCTCTCCAAGACCGACGCAGCGCTCAACATCCAGTCCGATGGCACCGTCTTCGCCTCGTCGCGGATAAGACTCACCGGCCTCGACCAGAATGGAAAGCTGCCCCCTGACGCTCCGGTCACCGTGGAATTCGACCTCACGGGCATTCCGGCAGGTACGCCGCTGAAGCTCTATTTCGACCTGCTCGGCTTTGGTGCGCTCGGTAGCCAGGTCATCATCGACGACGTCGAGTTCGTCACCGAAGGTCAGCCGGGGAACCATGCGCCGATCGCGTCCGACGATGAAGCGACGGTCGCCGAAGACGGCAGCGTCGACATTGCCGTTCTCGCCAACGATACCGACGAAGACGGCGATACCCCGACGCCGTCGCTGGTTGCGGAACCGGCAAATGGCACCGTGACCCTGAACCCCGGCGGCAGCTTCACCTATGCTCCGAAGCCGAATTTCTTCGGTGCCGACAGCTTCACCTACCGGGTCAGCGATGGCTTCACTCAAAGCAACGTCGCGACAGTCACGTTGACAGTGACGCCGGTCAACGATGCGCCTGTCGCGGCCGATGACATCGCAAGCGTCACCGAGGACGGGAGCCTCATCCTGGCGGTGCTTGGCAACGACAGCGACGTCGACGGCGACACCCTGACGCCGGTCCTGGTCACTGGACCAGTCAACGGCACGCTGACGCTCAATCAGGACGGCACCTTCACCTACGCGCCGAAGGCCAACTTCACTGGCACCGACAGCTTCACCTACAAGGCGTCCGACGGCAACGCCGAGAGCAACATTACTACCGCCACGCTGACCGTCACGCCGGTAAACGATGCACCGGTCGCCGCCGATGACATCGCAAGCGTTGCCGAGGGCGGCAGCGTGGTTGTCTCGGTCCTCGCCAACGACACCGATGTGGATGGCGACGCACTCACGCCAATCTTGGTTACCGAACCGACCAACGGCACGCTGACGCTCAATCCGGACGGCAGCTTCACCTATGCACCGAAGGCCAATTTCTTCGGCGCCGACAGCTTCACCTACAAGGCGTCCGACGGTACCGCCGAGAGCAACATCGCGACCGTCGCCCTGATCATCACGCCGGTGAACGATGCGCCTGTCGCCGCCGATGACATCGCATACGTTGCCGAGGACGGCAGCCTGGTGGTGTCGGTCCTCGCCAACGACAGCGATGTCGACGGCGACAGCCTGACGCCGGTTCTCGTCGCCGGACCGACCAACGGCACGCTGACGCTCAATCCGGACGGCAGCTTCACTTACGCGCCGAAGGCCAACTTCTTCGGCACCGACAGTTTCACTTACCAGGCAAGCGACGGCGTTCTGGCCAGCAACATCGCGACTGTGCGCATTGAGGTCACGGCTGGCAACAGCACACCGGTGTTGGAACAGGAAATCGCGGACCAGGCCTCGCCTGAGGACGCACTGTGGACCTTCACGCTTCCTGCGCTCGTCTTCAAGGATCCGGACGGCGATGCTCTCACCCTTTCGGCGACGCTCGCCGCCGGTGAGCCGCTGCCAAGCTGGCTCTCCTTCGATGCCTCGACGCTGACCTTCTCGGGCACGCCGCCGCTAAACTTCAACGGAGTCCTTGGCCTCAAGGTGACGGCGAGCGACGGTGAACTGTCAGCCTTCGACACCTTCAACCTCACAGTCACGCCGGTGAACGATGCGCCGGTGGCGCAGGATGTAGCCGGCGAAGCCATGGAGGACGGCCCGACGGTGCTTCTCGCGCCGATTTTCGCTGATGTCGACCAAGGCGACACCCACAGCATCAGCTTCGACACCGCTGGGACCGTCGGCAAAGTCATCCTCAATGCCGACAGCACCTTTACCTACGATCCGAACGGGGCCTTCGATCATCTCGCAGCGGGCGCAAAGGCCCAGGACGTCTTCATCTATACGGTGCGCGATGCTGCAGGCGCAGCCTCGACCGCAACCGTGACCGTGTCGATCACCGGACAGAACGACGCGCCGAAGGCGGTCGACGATTCAGCGGCGACTAACCAGAACACCGCACTGAGCGTCGCAGCAGCACAGGGCATTCTCGCCAACGATACCGACCCGGACAGCAGCGACACGCTTGCCCTCATTGCGGTGAACGGGTCGGCTGCGAACATTGGCCAGGTGCTGGCTCTTGTTTCCGGGGCCCGCGTGAGGGCTAGAAGCGACGGCAGCTATGACTACGACCCGAACGGCGCCTTCGCGGCGCTCGCCGCGGGTGAGACCGCGAGCGACAGTTTCACCTATACGGTCAAGGACGCCTCCGGCGCGCTGTCCACTGCTCGCGTGACCATCACGGTAAGGGGCCTCAACGACGGTCCGACGCTCTCAGCGTTGCCCGACCGCTCGCTGAAGGAGGGGGAGACGCTGGCCTTCACGCTCATCGCCAGCGATCCTGACCGAGGCGACAAGCTCGTCTTCTCGCTTGTGACTGCCCCGTCCGGCGCGATCGTGGATCCGGTGACTGGCGCGTTCAGGTGGACCGCACCTGACGGCGACGCCACGCATAACGTGACGCTGCGCGTCACAGACGCTGTCGGTTCATACGCCGAGCGGAGCTTCGCTATCCACGTCGCGGATGTCGCCCCGACAATTACTGTCGCCGGCCCAGGACATGCTGTCGCGGGCGATCCTTACACAATCACGCTTGGGGCTGCCGATCCCGGTGACGACACGATCACCCTATGGTCGGTCGACTGGGGCGATGGGGTGGTCGACTCTCTGGCAGGAAGCTCCACAGCCGCAACGCATATCTATGATGCACGCGGCAGCTTCACGATCCTCGCGAGTGCCACGAACGAGGACGGCACATTTAGCGCGTCTTCCGGAACCACGGTTGTCGTCGACACCGAATGGTTGGTGGTGCAGAGCTTCACACCGACGGCGACTGGCTTCCGGGTGCGTTTCAACCACGCCTTCGATCCAACCGCGTTCAATATCTATGCTGGCCAAGGAAACGCACGCGGTCCCGCCGACGTCATGCTGATCGGGCAGGGGGTTGGGCGCATCGACGGTTCGATCGTCATCGACAATGACGGTGCAGGCTTCACCTTCCTGCGGACGGGAGCAATCCGGCAATATGGCAGCCAGAACGCCAGCCCAGAATCGATGTTAAAGCACAGCCAAGATCCGACGGCTAAGGATCCCGCGACAGCACAGCTACCCGATCTCAATGTCGGTGGCATCCTTCCGTTCGACCACTACCGTGTTATGCTGCGAAGCGGTGAGAACGCCCTGCATGACAGCCGCGACGACCTGGATGGTAATCGCGATGGAACTCCTGGCGACGATTTTATCGCTGGTTTCGACGTCAAGAGCGTAGGAAACGGCATTATCAGCCTGTTCGACTTCATGCGCGGTCCGGGCCAGAAAGTGGATGTTCCCGCCCGCGCCAACGGACTGCCTGTGAGTTTCAGCAGCCTTGGCGGCGTCAAGTCGCTGGTGTTCACTGTGGACTATGATCCGGCCATGCTCACCATAACTGGAGCAACGGCCGGAGCCGACCTTCCCAAGGGCACGAAACTCTCATTTGGCAGCACCCTGAAATCTGACGGGACGAAGCAGGCCATCGTGACTGTCTCCAGCAGCAGCGCACTGCGAAGCGGCACGCTGAATATCGTCTCCCTCACTGCGTCCGTGCCCAGCACCGCGATCTATGGAGATACCCAGGTCCTGCATGTCGCGGTTGCAAGCGTAAACGGCAAGGCGACAACAATCACCAGCGACGATGCCCTGCAGATTGTGGGCTATATCGGCGACGCCAACAGAGATGCGGTATACACCAAGGCGGACGTCGACCTAATCTCAACGGCGGCAGCAAATCCAGGACAGGGCTTCTCAGCCTGGTCCTTGATCGATCCGGTCTCGATCGCGGATTTCGACCTCAGCGGTACTGTTACCAGCCAAGATGCCAACATCCTGAAATTGGAGATAGCGGGCCGCGACCAGCCGGAGATCCCACCAATTCCCGCCGGCATCCATGTTCAGTTCCAAAGCACCGGGGCCGGATTCCAGACGCAGAGCGAATCCTCTACACTAGACGCTTTGCCTCTCGGCCCGACCCTGACCTCAGCCGACGCGACGACATCTCGGGCGCAGGTGACGCGCGGGGAGGCGTCAGCAGATCCCACGCCTGCGATCAACAAGAACTCGGCTCCTCTCTTGCGCGCTCCTGACGACGGAACCAAGGCTTCACTGTTGGACGTTCCGGACTGGCAATTTGCCGGCGCTGCGAGACGAGCCTCGCAGGGCGATCGCGATTTCGCTCTCGATCTGACGGTCCCGACAGCGGCATTCGCAAACGACAAGTGGCCGCTGTTGACGGATCCGGCGGCATGGAAGTTCCCATTCGTGGCGCAGGCACTTGCGACACAGAACCCGAATGCCGGCATCCGGGTTTCGGCATCCGCAGGGCAGAGCAGAAGGAATTAGCCAAGCGTTTCGAGCCAGTATCGGGACTGATCGGCGGGTAGGGAGAAGGGGTAACACGATGGCGAGCGGCAAGTCAGAGAATGGCTCAAACGAAACGATTGCGGCGGGCAAGACGCAGCCTCCTGTACGTTTGAACACGGCGAACTTGAAAAGCAGCTATTGCAATGTCTGCAACGCCACCAGCACGCGAGAAGAGGTGGTCCTCAATTTCGGGATCAACCAGAATTGGGATCTTCAGCAGCGAGATCTCGAGATCGAGCTGCACCACCGCATTATCCTGAGCCCATTCGCGGCGAAGCGCTTGCAGGAGCTCATTACGAAGCTCATCCAGGAGCACGAAAACCGCCATGGCGAACTGCGCTAAGCTGCGATTATCGCACTCTTCTCTTTGCGCCTTGGTGATCGGCGCTTCTGCAGCGCTGGCATTTGCGTCTGCTTCGAAGCCCGCTCTTGCGCAAGAGAGACAAGCCGCCTTCGATGCCGATTGTCTGATTGAGCCAAGTGCGAAGGTCGAGCTCGGCGCTTCCGTTTCAGGGCTCGTGAAAGAGGTATTTGCCGATCGTGGCGATGCAGTTACAGCAGGTCAAATCGTAGCCGAGCTCGACTCGGGCGTCGAACGAACCTCGCTCGAGGTAGCCCGGGCTCGGGCAGAAAACGACCATGAGGTGCTCTCGAAAAGATCTCGAATGGAATACCTCACCAAGAAGTCCAATCGGATAACGAAGCTCGCCGAGATGAAGGCAGCATCCGAGGCGAGCCGCGACGAAAGCGATTCTGACTTGAAACAAGCCGAGCAGGAACTGCACGAGGCCGAACTTAGCTTTCGGATGGCGCAGCTCGAGTTGAGGCATTCAGAGGCACTGCTGGAGCAGCGTATGATACGCAGCCCGTACGACGGTGTTGTCATAGAGCGCGCGCTCACGGCCGGAGCGTACCTTCACGACCAGGCCCACGTGTTGACTATCCTTAGGACCGATCCGCTGTTTGTGGAGGTGTATCTGCCACTCGAACGCTTGGGAAGAATCCAGGTCGGCGCTCTTGCCGAAGTCTATCCGGAAGACCCTGTCGGGGGCCGTCTTACCGCCAAGGTGTCGGTGGTCGACCGGTTCATCGATGCCCCCAGCGCGACTTTCGGTGTGAGGCTTACGCTCGACAACCCGGAGGGCAAGGTGCCGGCGGGGCTGCGCTGCACGATCAAGTTTCGCACGCTTGTTGCGAACCAGCGGCACGATGCGGGGTGAACTGGCGTGGGCGGACGAAGATGGAAAAGCGAGCGGTCCACCATTGCTTGGAACAGGACAGCGTTTTGTCCGCCTCTATGAAATCGATTGGGCCTGGTGCCACGGATCTCGAGGTGTTCGATGGACACTCTTGATCAATTTGAAAACGACGCTACGAGGGACCGCACCGCGGATGGCGGCAAAGTTTCGTCGCGGGATGACGCCGTGCTTTGGGCGTCGCTTGCGACAGCCGACAACCTGGCAACGTTCTGCTCCTGCTGGCTGGCTCTGCAGTGTAGCCAGATCCAGCAAACGGGGGCTGGCCTCCTTCTGCTTCAGAGTCCAGAAGGTCCGTACCGGCCTGCCGCCATTTGGCCGGACCCCGAAAAGGATGTCTCATACCTGAGCCCTGGGGCAGAGCAGGCAATCCGAGAGCACCGTGGGGTCGTACGATCAATCCCGGCAAGTACGGGTCCTATGGCGCGTGTGCATGTCGCATTTCCAATCGACGTGCAGGGCAACGCCGTAGGCGTCGTCGTGCTTGACGTTGTCTCCCATGCCGGTTTCGATCTCAAGTCCGTTTTCCGGCAGTTGCAATGGGGGACCGGGTGGCTGGAAGCAGCCTTGCTGCGGCAGCGGGCCACTGGCGAGATAGGTCTGCTCGCTCGCGCAAATGCAACCCTCCACATGCTTGCAGTCGTCGAGGAACACTCCAGACTCCAGACTGCGGCCTTGGCTCTGACGAACGAAGTTGCGGCGCGCTTCGGCTGCGAGCGCGTTTCACTGGGGTTCCATGAGCGGCGCGGAATCCGGATGCGGGCGATGTCGCACTCGGCCTGGTTTCAGCGGAAGTCGGAGTTGGTCGGCACACTGGAAAACGCCATGGACGAGGCGTTCGACCAGAGACTACCGGTATCTTATCCCGTGGTGACTGGAACCGAACGGCGGATCGCGGTAGCTCACAAGGAACTTGTCGGTTCGGGCCGGATCAGGAGCGTTCTGTCGGTGCTGCTCTCAGCCGCCAACGGACCGATCGGCGTGATGACGCTGGAGCGTCAAACCAACGATCCTTTTGATCTCGAGGCGGTTCAAACTCTCCAGCTCCTTGGGACCCTTGCCGGCCCTGTGCTTGAGCTGCAGCGAGGGTCCGAGCGCTGGATCGCTGGCAGGATCGCCACAAACGCCCGGTCAACCCTTACGGCGATCTTCGGACCGCGCCGACCCGCGCTCAAGCTCGCAGTCCTGTCGGCACTCGCTCTGTTCGGGTCTCTCGCCTTTGCCAACACCGAATTCCGGGTATCAGCCAAGTCCGTGCTCGAGGGCTCGATACAGCGAGCCGCGGTGGCGCCCTTCGACGGGTTCATCGCCCGCGCAAATGTGCGACCTGGCGACATCGTACACCAGGGTGACGTTCTCGCTAGCCTCGACGATCGCGATCTCGTGCTGGAGAGCACGCGGTGGGAGATGGAGGTTCGCAAACTCCAGCAGAAACACAGAGACGCACAATCGCAGCACGACCGGCTGAATATGCAGGTGCTGCAGGCGCAGATCGATCAGGCAGAGGCCCAAGCGAGACTAGCCAAGGATAAGCTGGCGCGCAGCAGGATTGTCGCCGCGGTCGACGGCTTCGTTGTCTCTGGGGATCTAAGTCAGATGCTCGGCGCACCTGTTCAGCAAGGCAAGGTTTTGTTCGAGGTCGCGCCGTTGAGTTCATATCGGGTCGTGTTGCGGGTCGATGAGGAGGACATCCGGCACATTGCCATCGGACAAAAGGGTGCTCTCGCGCTTACCGGTGCGGCCGGCCAGACGGTCCCATTCCGTATCGCCCGGCTGACCTCCGTGGCGACCGCCGAGGACGGCCGTAACTTCTTCCGCGTCGAAGCGAACCTGCTTTCCAATGACCTTCCTCTGCGGCCGGGTATGGAAGGCATCGGCAAGATCGAAATTGGTGAGCGCCGGCTGCTTTGGGTTTTGGGGCGCAACCTGATCGAGCGAACCAGGCTCCTTATCTGGGCTTGGATCCCCTAATGGGCATGGGAGCAGGTGGTGGTTGAACCGTTTCTGAGCTCAAACTGGTATAGGGTCTGCGGCCTCAAGCCGAAGCTCCGGCTTCATGCGCGGATCCATCGTCATCGCTATCGCGGCAGCGCCTGGTACGTCATTCAGGACGCCGCCAGCGGCAAGTCCCACCGGTTCACACCGGTCGCATACTACTTCATTGCCAATCTCGACGGGCGACAGACTGTCGACGCCATCTGGAACAGCATGGTGGACATGTTCGGCGACAGTGCGCCGAGCCAGGACGAGACAATTGGATTGCTGACGCAGCTTCATGTCGCGGATCTCATTCGCCACGACACTCAGCCGGACGCCCTGGAAGCATTCGATCGGTTCTCCAAGCAAAGTCAGGCGCTATTGAAGCGCAATCTCAAGAGCCCGCTATCCCTCACTCTGCCACTCTTTGACCCCGATCGCTTCCTGAAGGCGGCACTCCCGTTTTGCCGCGGGCTTTTTGGCAAGCTCGGCCTGGTTCTGTGGGTTGTCGTTGTCGCGCCTGCGCTGTACTTGGCCAGCCTTCACTCACATGCCCTGTCGCAAGATATCTCGGATCGGGTCTTCGCGGCGCAGGGCCTGCTTTTGATTGCTCTTGTCTATCCTGTCGTCAAACTGCTGCATGAACTGGGGCACGGTCTGACGACGCGGGCCTTCGGTGGTGAAGTCCATGAAATGGGGCTGATGTTCCTGGTCTTCTTTCCTGTGCCCTATGTGAATGCTTCGGCATCGGCCGGATTTCGCAGCAAGTATCAGCGTGCAGCAGTGGCAGGGGCCGGAATCCTGGTTGAAACGCTGCTAGCGGCCTTTGGGCTCTATGTGTGGCTGACTGTGGAGACCGGCGTCGTGCGGGCAATAGCCTTCGACGTGATGCTCGTTGCCGGTCTTTCGACCGTGCTGGTCAACGGAAATCCGCTGCTCAAGTTCGACGGCTACTTCGTGCTGGCCGATCTTGTCGAGATGCCCAATCTCGCACAGCGCTCGTCCGAATTCTGGGGCCGCCTGGTCGAGCGCTATGCCTTCGGTGTCGAAAAGGAGCGCACGCTTCCGCTCGGTCCGGGCGAACGAATCTGGTTGCTTGCTTTCGCGCCCGCGTCATTCATCTATCGAATGCTCGTCCTGTTCGGCATTTCGCTGTTTGTCGCAACGCACTACCTGATCCTCGGCATCCTTGTGGCACTGTGGGGGATCGTTTCGGGTGTGGCGCTGCCCGCAGCCAAGATGCTATGGCACGTCATCGCCAGCCCTCGATTGCGCCGTCATCGGATGCGGGCAGTGGTGGTCACGTCCCTCACCTTGCTTGCTGGAACCGCGCTGCTCTTTGCTGTGCCAGCCCCGCACCTGACAATGTCACAAGGCGTGATCTGGCTGCCGGAGGAAGCCTACGTCCGCGCCGGCGCTGATGGATTCCTGCGGGAACTGAAGCGCCTCCCTGGCTCACCCGTGGAACCGGGCCAGCCCCTGTTCGAAAGCACCGATCCGGTTCTGGAGATGCAGAGTTCAATCCTGAAGGCCCGCGTCAGGGAACTTGATCTTCAGTTCCGGGCGGAACGTTTTGTCAACCGCGCGCAGGCCGAGGTGACAAGGAAGGAACTTGATGAAGCCCAGGCGGAGCTCGATCGAGCGCAGGATCGTTTTCGCCACCTGGTGGCGACCAGCGCCGCTGCCGGAGTTCTGGTCGTTGAACAGAGCGAGGATATGCCTGAGCGCTTCTTCCGGCAGGGAGCGATCCTCGGTTATGTGACGCCACCTGCGGGAAGCATCGTCCGCGTAGTGGTCTCGCAGGACGATATCGATCTCGTGCGAGAGAAATTGATTCGCGTCACGGTGCGAATGCCGGGACAGAGTGGCGCCGCGGTTCCGGCGGAAATTCTGCGTGAAGTGCCTGCCGCCTACGACAAGCTTCCGAGCAAGGCTTTGACGTCGAGCGGTGGTGGCGCCATTGCCGTTGATCCGCGTGACGCCGAGGGGCTCAACTCCCTCAGACGCTGGTTCCAATTCGATCTGAAGATTTCCGCTGACGCTCTCCCGCCAGCTTTCGGGAGCCGCGTTTATGTTCGGTTCGAGCTCGAATGGGAGCCGGTTGGCCTGCAGATGGCACGCCGGGTGCGGCAACTCTTTCTGTCCCAGTTCCATGCGTGAAGACACGATCAGGCCTTGGAGGATCGCGGACCTCCGGATGATGCCGTTTGCCGAAAGACGGCGGGAGACCGCGAGCTTCCTCGACGACGCTCTCACCAGAGTCCAGGCAAAGGTCAAGCGCCGACCAAGTATGACGTTGAACGGCTTCAGAACATTTCTGGAAGACGTCGAGCGCTTTGGGGACGAGTATCAAACGCTCGCTGATGACAGCATCTCGGTGGCCGCTGAAAAAATCAAGCTGGCCCTCTCGCGTGAAGGACTCGCAGAAAGCATCGTCGCTCGTTCATTTGCGCTAATAAGAGAATGCTCGCAACGTCTCCTCGGCATGCAGCATCATCCGGTGCAACTTATCGGTGGCTATGCACTTCTCAAAGGTCGACTCGCGGAGATGGAAACGGGTGAAGGCAAGACGCTCACGGCGCTCCTGCCGGCGGCCACAGCCGCGCTCGCTGGAGTTCCAGTCCACATCGTCACTGTTAACGACTATCTTGCACAGCGGGATGCTGATCAACTCAGGCCCGTCTATGAGAACCTTGGACTAACGGTAGGGCTGGTGCTGCATGGGCAAGATCCATCGGTTCGTAGCGCTGCCTACGCTTGCGACGTCGCCTACTGCACCAACAAAGAGCTTACCTTTGACTACCTGCGGGATACGATCGCGCTGCGCGGGCGTCGCAGCGGTGCTCGTGTTCTGCTAGACAAGACGATCGGTGACGGGCAGCAGGCATCCCAGCTCCTGTTGCGGGGGTTGCATTTTGCAATTGTCGACGAGGCCGACAGCGTGTTGGTTGATGAAGCCAGGACACCCCTCATCATTTCGCGCGAGACTGACGATCCGGCTGCGACCGAGATTTACAGGGCAGCGTTGGATTTGGCTAAAGGTCTGAGGGCCGGTGAGCACTATCGTTTGTTGGGCAGCGAGAGGGCAGTCCGGCTGACCGAACGAGGGCGGGCCTTAGTCGCTGGCACTGACGCCTCGGCTGTGGGCGGCCTTTGGGCGTCGCGAAGGGTGCGCCTTGAATTGGTGGAGCAGGCCCTGTCCGCCCTCCATCTCTTCAAACGGGACGTCCACTATATTGTGACAGACGGGAAGGTACAGATTGTCGACGAGTATACTGGACGGGTAATGGCCGACCGGTCTTGGGAGCGCGGTCTTCACCAACTGGTGGAGACTAAAGAAGGTTGTAAAACAACCGGCCGTCGGGAAACACTTGCACAGATTACCTATCAACGATTCTTCAGGAGATATTTGTGGCTGGCTGGGATGACCGGCACGGCTGCGGAGATTTCGACGGAGCTGCAGGAAGTCTATGGGCTCGAGGTCGTCAGAATTCCGACGCATCGCGGGGTCCAGCGACGGAACGTGGGGGTATACCTTTGCCGAACCGCCGAGGAAAAGTGGCGCAAAGTCGCCGCCCATGTGCGCGAGTTGAGGAAGCTCGGAAGACCAGTCCTCATTGGAACTCGATCGGTCGAAGCTTCTGAGCAGCTGAGTGCCTTGCTCAATTCGCATGGACTTGGCCACACGGTGCTGAATGCCCGTCAGGACGCGGAGGAAGCGGCCATCGTTGCGGCTGCGGGAGAAGCAGGGCGCGTGACCGTAGCGACAAACATGGCGGGTCGAGGAACCGACATTCGGCTCGCGCAGAGCATTGTCCAAAGCGGCGGATTACATGTCGTTCTGACCGAATTCCACGAATCTGCTCGCATCGATCGTCAGCTCTTCGGGCGATGCGCACGTCAGGGCGACCCGGGCAGTTTCGAGGCTATCGTCTCGCTGGAGGATGAGTTGTTTCGCCGCTACGCGAGAGTCCTTGCTCGGATTGTGTACGCGATTGCACTAGGCAGACCGGAGTTGGCGTCTGGACTCTTCTGTCGCCTGCTGCGGTGGCTCGCACAGCATTCTGCGGAGAACAGAAACCTGGCTGCCCGCAGGCAAACCATGAAGCAGGACGCTAAGCTTGAGAAGGCCCTGGCGTTCGCCGGGGCTCCAGAATAGCAGGCCCGGAATTTGCGTTCGGTTTAGGCCGACTGCTAGCTAATCGGGGCGCGATTTGCGAAACAAGTCCTCGCATTTTGGCAAACCAATATGCCGTCCAGAATTATCTGTCGTTGGTGATACCCCAAGTCCGGAATTATCTGTCGAAGACTGCTAAGTGGTTCATATTCCACCCTTTTCGCCGGACGAGGTTACCAATGCCCTTCGGTCAACAGGTTACCAATGTGCCCCAACGACAATTAATTCCGAACTGGCGCTAAGGGGCTGTCTCCATTAAGCTTACTGCGGCGTTGATTGGTAACCTGAGGCCACCCAACAAGCGGATTGGTAACCCACAGGAACGGGTTTTGGTAACCCTTATCGAGCGAGTGGCGCTCGCACCTCTCGGGGGATTCGCTTCAGTTCAGTTGCGGTCATTGACTAACCCGACAAGACGGCTCGCCAGATGTTGGTCGTTGATCGTTTCGTCGATGCGCACTGCCTCAACGAGCTTTACGATTTCCTGGAATCCGAAGGCGGTTATCAGATCCAACCGGCCCAATCCCTAGCGGAGGCGTCATCGAGCTTACGACCCAGCGCTATTGCAGCGCTTAATAGTATCTTCTCGCCGGGGGTGACATTGATATTGCCTCCGCGAGGTGGTCTCGGACGATCGTCAAATAGCCTACACGTTCGCGATGTAGCATATCCCCACAAAATTCTCAGGAATTGCCCCGCGTCGACGCCAGGTTACTAGCTATGAGTGAGTGGCTGACCACAGTTGAGTTTGCTGCACTGGTCGGCATTCGGCGGCAAGTCGCTCACCGCGCTCTTCGTCGGCGTCGCTGGCGAAAAAATCCGCTCGAAGTGCGGAAGGTCAATGGTCGGCGCGGCGGGAACGCCGGAGAGCAATATCAGGTGAATTCCACGTCCCTGCCGCTCGAATACCAGCACCGTTTAAAGGTCTCTCAAATCCTCGTTGAAAACCACTCGAAATCAATCACCGGCAGGACGGCAGAGCACACATGGTGGCTCGATTACCTGAGGCCAGCGCTTCAGCATCCAGTCAAATCGACTGCCCGCACCGACGCCCTGGCCGAGCTAGCAGACAACCCAACGCGGAACTGGGAGGGCACGGCGGTCAGCTATTCCCTGCGGACGCTGCAGCGCCATGCCGCACGCTTTGACGAAGACATGAAGGTCGGACGGCATGGTCGATCGGACAGGGGCAAGAAGCGTGTCGTCATAAGCCGGAGGTGGGACAAGCTGGTCCCGTTCGACGCATCCACCAAGGCAAAAATCGCGGAGGACCTAAAGCAGGAAATCCGCGGCCTACTCAAAGGCGGCATGTCGTGGGGCCACACCCTGCAAGAAGCCGAGAAGTTCCTGATCGACGCGACTCGGGCCTGGGGTTTCCCTCCCGGCGATCCTAACGTGATGGAGCGCGCTTGTTCTATTCCAACCGACCTCGTCTCAGCGGAACTCCACTTCCGAAACGTCCACCGGTTTAAGCGCGACCATAAGGCTTATGATGATCGCCGGCCGCGCATCCGGCGCACCGTCGCCTGCCTGCAGCCGATGGAGCTGGTGGTCGGCGATGTTCACCCTGTCGACATTCACCTCACTCGTCCTGACGGCACTGTCGCCACTGCTAGGCTGATCGGCTTCTTAGATTGGGCGACGCAGCGCCTCTGGATAGGGCTGATCTTTTTCGAAAAGCGCGGCGGAGTGCAAAACCGCGACGTGATCGAAGTGTTCGCGGCCATGATCGAAGCGTGGGGCATGCCGCAGTCGCTCTATGTCGACAACGGCAAAGAATTCAGCTTCGCCGCCTTTCTGGACGATGCCATGCTGCTTACCGTGCCGGGCTTCCATGGCCCGTCCCGATCAACCCACGTCATCAATGCTTTGCCCTACAACGCCTCTGCAAAGCCGATTGAGCGTTTATTCGGCGACCTGGAGACGCGCTATTTCAGCACGGCGCGCGGCCACATCGGCGGCAACCGAATGAGCAAGAAGCAGGAGGCTATCGGGAGGACAGTGGCTCCGTTCGGCACGTTCGAAGATGTGGTGCCGGCCATAGAAGGCTTCGTGCGCACCTATAATCACACTGCGCAGGGCAAAAAGAGCGCGCTCAAAGGTCTCTCACCTGAAGCCACATTCCGCAAACACCTTGAGGCCGGATGGACGCCGACTGCGATGAGCCGCGATGAAGTGCGCGCGGCATGTGCGCGAACCGAAGAGCGGTCGGTTGTTCAGGGTGCGATATCGGTCGGTGGCCGTCATTGGACATGCCCAGAATTGCAGGCTTACCAGTACGAGAAGATCTGGGTTCGTGTGCCGGCCTATCACACACCGGCCGAGTTGCTGCTGCTTGACCGCTATGGTGAACGAGTCGGCATAGCCTCTCCCGACGTCGAGTTCCATCCGCTCGACAAGCGCGGCGCAAAAGCATCAGCCGAACGCGCAAAGGTGCATCGGCAGGCGGTGCGTGACCTCGATCGGTCAGCCCCTGATATCGACGTGGCTGCACGCCTGATCGCACGCGGCGAAGCCCAGCTTGACACGGTCCCCAACGAGCCCGTCGGCATCGTCTCTCACGATCCGGCGAAGCGGCCGGCGCGGATCGTAATGCCGAAGAGGGCTTCGACCTCCGAAGAGCGCCGACGCGAACAGGACGAGCGCATAGCCGTTCAGATGGACTTGGCGAAGAGGATCGTCGGATGACGTTTATCGAAACCCGCGCCGCGTTCACCGTACGGGCTGCATTCGATATGGCGGTCAAGATGCGATATCCGGTGCTTGCGGTCGGCAAAGCCGGACTCGGAAAGACTGTAGCGCTCAACTGGATAGCCGCCCAAAGCGGAGCTGCCTATTGTGAGGTGACGCAGCATACCAAGGCTATCAGGCCGATGTTCCTGATGCTGCATGACGCCTACGGCGTCCAAAGGGACAGCAAGCACACCTACGATCTTGCGAAGGATTGCATGAATTTTTTGGGCGCCCGATACGGCCCGACGCGTCCGTTGCTGGTGGACGAATATCAGAACTTCACACCCACTGTTTTGCGGGAGCTGCTGCATCTTCAGGAGCGGTGCGGCTTCGCTTTACTGCTCGCCGGCAACACTCATCGGTTAGCCGGCACGAGGCGTGATACCCACGCTGTGGATCAGATCGAAAGCCGTATCGGCATGCGTTTCGAGATCGGGCAGCCGACGCGGGAGGACTGCGTGAGGATCGGCGCGGAACACAACGTTGAGGGAGCCGACGCCTACGAAGCGATTGTTATCTACGGTGAGAACACCTCCCTTCGCGCGCTTTGCCATCTCCTCCAGAATAGCGCTGCCGGGACCAGCGGCTTCGGCAGCATTCGTCTTCCTCGGATAGAGACCACGCTTCGCGGCATGTCGTGCGGCAGCGGTGTGCTCAGGCTTCTACACGAGCGCCGAAACGCCGCCGCAGACGACCTCCGCAGCCCGGCTTAATTCCGGACAGCGACAGATAATTCCGGACGGCACACTGGTATTCGTGCAATAATTCAATCTGTTCGCTTGAGGTCGCCGGCGAGTTCCGTTGCGGCCGAGATTACCCGTAGCATCTGGGCATCCGGCGCTGCAGTCGCTCCGATAGATTGCCCCCAGACAGGCTCCCGGGTTCTAAGGATCGATCGCGATCCCGAGAATGTTCGACATTCGGGCGGTGTTTTGCAACTCCCTGTCAACGCGAAATGGCCTTACCCGGCACATAGCCAAGACCCTTGCTCAAGGGCGACCTATACCCGAACGCCAACACCCCTATCTTGAGATTTTCCTGTCGAGCCGCGGTCGAACACTCGTATAATTGTGACCGGAGACTTCCCCATGCCATTCCGATTCGTTCACACCGCCGACATCCATCTCGACTCGCCACTGCGTTCGCTGGCGATGCGAAACGGCGACCTTGCCGAACTCGTCGGAGACGCCAGTCGCCAGGCGTTTGTCTCGATCGTCGATCTCTGCCTTGCGGAACGTGTCGATGCGCTGGTCATTGCCGGCGATCTCTACGACGGCGATCAGACGTCGATGAAAACCGCCCGCTTCCTGGCGTCGCAGATGACACGGCTGCACCAGGCCGGCATTAGAGTCTTCAAGATCCGTGGCAATCATGACGCGCTATCGCGCATATCGAAGCAGCTGGTGTTCCCGGAGACGGTCACGATATTCGGTGGCCGTCCCCAGTCCGTGCTGCAGACAGCCGCCGGGCTCGACGTCATGTTTCATGGCTTGAGCTTTGCCAGCCCCAAGGCGCCGGACAGCCTGCTGCCCAAGTATTCGGTGCCGCGTGAAGGCACGGTCAATGTCGGCATTATGCATACCAGCCTGGCCGGATCGCCCGGCCACGACGTCTATGCCCCCTGCAACGCCACCGACCTGCATGCCCATGGCTTCGACTACTGGGCGCTTGGGCACATCCATGTCCGCCAGGTCCATCCTGGGGCGAGCACGGTGGTGATGCCGGGAATTCCACAGGGCAGGGACATCAATGAGGCCGGGGAGAAATCCGTCACCCTGGTGACGATACGAGACGACCGCACCGTAGAGATAGAGGAGAGGCTGACCAGCATCGCGCAATTCGAAAGGGTGAATGTCGACCTGACCGAAATGGAGGAATGGTCCGATGTCGTCGGACGAGTCCGTTCCGCACTCGAACGTGTTCGCGCCTCTGTCAAATCCCGTCATGCCGTGGTTCGTCTCGACCTGACCGGTGCGTCACCTTTGTCCTGGGCCTTGATCCGTGATCGCGACCTGCTGCTCGCAGAGGCCGAGCAGGCCGCGGAGCAGACGGGAGACACTTGGGTGGAGAAGCTCGAGCTCAAAGTGTCTCCATCCACATCCCAGACCTCCGAGGAAGCCGCCGACCCGATTTTCGAGCTCGCTCAATCCATGCGCGCCGATGCCGGCTCGGACGCGTTCCGAGCTGAGGCGAGGGCCTTGGTCCAGAAGATGGTCGCGGATCTTCCGCCTGACGGGCGCGATTTCGCCGGCAAGGACGAGGCTGAGCAGGAGTTGTTCCTCGATAGGGTGCTTGCCAACGGCGCAAATCTGGTCACCGCCCGCCTCAAGGCCGGTGGATCACAATGAGGCTGCGCCGCCTTGACCTCATCCGCTACGGCAAGTTCACCGACAGGACGATCGACTTCGGGCCGAAACCGGAATCCGGTCCCGATCTGCATATCGTCTTCGGCCTGAACGAAGCCGGCAAGTCGACCGCGCTTTCCGGCTATCTCGATCTGTTGTTCGGCATCGAGGAACGCAGCCGCTACAATTTCCTGCACGAGTACAGTGCGATGCGAATCGGCGGGGTGCTCGAACTCGGCGGTGCGGAGCACACCTTCACACGCACGAAACAGCGCGCCAGCTCATTGTTGGACGAGACTGGCCAGCCGGTCAGCGAAATCGCGATATTGGCACATCTGGCTGGCCTGACTCGCGACGCATACGAGACCATGTTCTCGTTGGACGATGAAACGCTGGAAGCAGGTGGAAAATCAATCCTGGAATCGCGCGGCGACCTGGGCAAGCTGCTGTTCACGGCCAGCGCCGGCCTCGGGCACGCAAGCGATACATTGAGCGTGCTCGAGGCCGAAGCGGACAGGCTCTATCGCAAACAGGCACACGGAACCGAACTTGCGCTGCTCAAGAAGCGGCTTGCGGAACTGAAGGCCAGTAAGGACGCGGTCGACACCTTGGCGTCGAGTTATGAGAGCCTTGAAGCCGAGCGTCTCGACGCGACCGAAAAATACGACCGCAGCATCGCCGAACGGTCGGTGCTGTCGGCTCGCCTCGAGACCATCGCGAAGTATCTTCGGGCGATCCCGATCCTCGCCGATATCCGGCGCAAGCAAGCCCAACTGGCCGAGTTGCCAGAGATCGCCTCACCGTCACGGACCTGGACCGGCAGCGTCACTGAGATGATCGATGACGACGCCAGCCTGAGAACGCGGCTATCGGCGAGCGAAAACGAGCTTGAGCGGGTGACGACGAAAATCGCCTCGGTCGATGTGGATGACGCGATCCTTGCGATTTCCGAACGCGTTCGCGGCCTGGCCGACCGCAAGGTGCGTCACGTCTCGGCCGGCTTGGACCTGCCAAGCCGCAGGACGGAGCTGCAAATCCTCGACAATTCCGTGGCGACCTGTCTTGCCACCCTTGGAAGATCCTCCGAGCCAGTTCCTGCCAAACTGCTCTTGCCTGCTGCAACCATTAGCGCTGTGCGCACCATGGTCGAGCAGCGATCCGGGATTGCTACCAGCGTGCGCGTTGCGCGCGAGGAGGCCACGGCAGCCGCTGACGTGCTCCAGGCGGCACGCGACCGGGTCGGCGAAGAACGGGCCGTGCCAGAGCCTGCCAGGGCAAGGCTGGTTTCGGCTTTGTCTAGGGCCAAGGCCAGCGGCTACATGAGGGAGATCAAGGCGGCACGCGAGACTGCGGATGCCGGTGAAATTCGATGGCAGGCCGCGATCGCGCGTTTGCACCCTTGGTCGGGTGAGGCTCAGGCACTGGCCAGGGTCGCCATTCCGAATGCTGCGCAGATTGGCGCATGGAAGGCGCTGGCAGCGGAGCTCGGGAAGGGCAGGGGCGTCCTTTCCGATCGTCTTGCCGAGCACCAGGGCAATCACGACTTGCTTTCGGCCCGGCTGGAAGCCCTTCGTGCCTCTGTGGATGTCACCGACGATGATGCGGCCGACGTCATTCGGCGTGCCCGCGACGACGCCTGGGCAAGGCATCGCCATGACCTGACTGGGGAAACGGCGGATGGTTTCGCGGCAGCACTGGCCCGAGACGACAGTGTCGGCGCAGGCCGTTTGGCCAACGCCCGGGAACTGGTCGAAATTCGCAGCACAAACCGCAACCTCGCAGAAGCCGCGGCCACCATCGGGCATGCGCGTGATCAACTTGCCCGCAACGGCTCAGATCGGGAGGCCGTGCTCTTGGAAATACGCACAGTCGCCAGAGAGCTGCTCGGACCGTGCCAGGAAACATCCCCCGAACAGCTGATCGAACTGATCGAGGATCGCATCGCTGCCCGCATCGATGCGCTCGCGGCCTGGGAGGAGATCGAGCTTTCGCGCAAGAAAGCCGAGCGGGCGGTTGATGAGGAAGGGCGAATACGCCTGGAGTTGAACGGTGCTCTGGCGAGCGTCGGCGTCGGTTCGGATGCTGGTGACAGCCTGGGGACGGTCATGGCCGTGGCAGAGCTATTCCTTGAGAGACAATTCAAGGTGGACGCTGAGCGCACCGAAGCGCTCAAGACCGTTGGCACAAGGCAAGAGGATCTGGCCGCCAGGCGCCGCGCTGTCGAAGTCGCGGAGCGACGTGAGGATGAATGGCAGGCCGGTATTGCCGAATCGCTCAAGGGCACCTGGCTGGAGAGCGGCATCTCGGTGTCCGGCATGGGGGGCGTCCTTGACCAAATGGCTGAACTGTCCAAGGGCCTTCAGGACCGGGACGCAATGCAGCTTCGCATCGAGAAGATGGAGGCCGACAGGGACAATTTTCTGGTCGAGGTTTCCGCCGTTGCAGCCGAAGCGGGCGAGGCGGCCGACGACGAAGCGGAACAGCTGGCCATTCGGCTTGCCGAGCGGCTGGAGCGCGCCGAACGGATGCGCGAGGCCAAGGCAAGCCTCGTCAATGACCTGCGGCGCCTGCAGGATCAGCGTGAGATCCTCGATGCCGAGATTTCGGCGCATGAGCGCCGCAAGAACGAGGTTCTGAGCATCTTTAGCGTGGCCACGCTGGCGGAGGTCGTGCAACGCGACGAGCTGCTGCGCGACAGGGATCGCCTGCGCACAACCGTGGCCGAACTTGAGGAGCAGGTTTTTTCCGAGCTCGCGGTGGAAGGGTTCGAGCAGGCGCGTTCGATATTGGATGGTGTCGATCTCGACAGTATCGCAATCGAGAAGGCGGAAGCCGAGCAACGGCTTCGCGCTTCTGACGAGGCAATACAGCACCAGCTCATTCGGCAGACGCGCGCGACCGACAAGCTGGACGCTATTGGCGGCGACAGTGCTGTTGCCCGCATAGATGCCGAACGGCGCACCGTCCTTCTGGAAATCGAGGAAAAGGCCGTCCGCTATATCGAGCTGAAATTGGGAATAATGTCGGCTGGCAATGCTTTGCGCGTCTACCGTGAACGTCATCGCTCCGGGATGATGGAGCGCGCATCGGACGCATTCGCTCTCATGACGCGCGGCCAGTACTCTGGCCTGACAACCCAGCCCGTGAAGGGTGGGGAAGTGCTCATCGCGTTGCAGCGCGACGGGCAATCCAAGGTCGCCGACGCGCTGTCAAAAGGGGCACGTTTTCAGCTCTACCTGGCGCTCAGGCTTGCCGGGTATTACGAGTTCGCACAGTTTCGACCCGCAGTACCATTCATCGCCGACGACATCATGGAGACCTTCGACCATGTCCGGTCGGAGGAGGTTTTCAGGTTGTTTGGGGAGATGGCAAGTGCAGGACAGGTAATCTACCTGACACATCACCAGCACCTGTGCGAGATCGCCAAGACTGTAGTGCCGGGCGTAGCGGTCCATGAGCTCGGATGAGATTGGACTTTACTTGATGCGCTGCGGAAATACCGTGCTGTTCCATTTTCCCCTTAGCTAGTCTAATCGACATTTCCAAGCGCCGGCGTTGGCGTCAGCTTTGCGCCTAATCTAGGTCATTCCGCTGGCCCCTGCCGCCCTCCAGAAGCGGACATCGCGGATGCAACACTAAGGGAAACATTGGGTGCCCGATTCTCGCGCCATGTTCCCCACTCTTAGGGCGCTTGCTGACGGCGGGTTCGGCGATCCGCTTGCGCTCATAGTCGGAAGCTTCGAGAGTGTATCTGCGAAAGGATGCGGCGCGCACGACGACGACCGTCTGCCAACCTCCTGCGTAGGTGATCAGTTCGCCCATCTCCTCGACGACATATCCTTCGGGCTCCGCTCCATCGCTGTCAGCGACTTCTCGGCAATTGTACCCGGGCCGACAAGAGAAGGATAAGACCATCCCTGCGGGTGCGTAGCGGATGGCGACACATCGTGCGCCATCGCATCGGATGTCAGGAGGTACGCCCTTACGCCGACCAGTGTAGCAGCGATCAGTGCTGCGGCGACCAGGGCCAGCAGCGTCATGCCTGCGACAGCCCCGCTGGGTGCGGGCTTGCTGCGGGTGTCAATGGCGCAACCGATATGACAACGGCAGAGCGGCCAGAGATTACAGTCTACAGAACCACTTCTCGCCCCGACCATGACCGCGCGACGCGTGTAGGCTGGACCGGGACCGCGCATGTAGTGGAGTTCAGGCCGATAGCGAGGTGCAACGAATTCGCGAAAGATTGATGCCGGCTGCGTGATGAGAGACCTCAGTATCATAATCCGAACTCCTGTCCACAAAACTGCTGAATCGGATGAAGATCGCTTATAAGCCCAGTTATTTAGATCGATCTATTGTACGATAGTGTTGTCAATACTTTGGTCTCAGCGCCAGACGAATGCGCCGCTTGAAATTACTGGTTCCATGACGCGGCAATTGAGGACTGGGACGCGCAATGTGCGGAGCGGCAAGGTGGCTCGACATTCCGCCGAGTTATACCAAGTCACCGCAGTGGCGCGGCTGGGGAACTCGATAAGAACGGCCTGCTGCTATCCGAAAGTGAAGGCATAGGCCCGCACTCCCTCTTCGTAGAATTCGATCTCGAAGGTTCGATCCGCGATCGGCCCGGTTTGTCGGATGAGCTGGTAGAGGCGTGCGTCCTTCAGTATTCCCCAACCCTGGCCGTCGACATCAAAGCCATGATCGGCTTTGGGGGGCGCGCCATCGATTGTGACGCGAAAGCGAACGGGCCGGCCTTCAGAAGGAGGAGCCAACACAAGATGAAGATCGCGCGAGTGAAAGCGGAAAGCAATTTTTCCGGAGCTATCGCTGAGCGTGGCAAACTCACTTCCGATCGTCCAGATACCTGAGAGGCTCCATCGATTGAGATTCAACGGCATGGCGGCCCGGTAAAGGGTCGGGGAATCTTCATTCAATCCGCCGGGCGACGAAAACGTCCTGCCGAGGCCGTAGCCTACATAGGTTTCACTCGAGCGCAGATTGGTCCTGTCAGCGGCTGCTTGCGGCCCTTCGCCCACTACAGCCATGATGTCGCTGGCAACATCAACACCGTCGGCTTCGGACAGCAGTTGCTGGATCAGCTGTTCAGAGTGATCGTAGCCGCCCTCTCCAGAAATGGCACGCCGGACTTGGCCGTCTGCACCGATGATGTATAGCGCCGGCCATGAATTGTTGTTGAACGCCCGCCATATCCCGAAGTCGTTGTCGATGGCCACCGGATAACGAACACCCAGCGATGCCGATGCGCTGCGAACGTTGGGGAGGTCTTTCTCAAAGGCGAACTCAGGGGTGTGGACGCCGATAACGACAAGGCCTTGGTCGGCGTATTTGGCCGCCCAGGCGCGGATATGAGGCAGGGCTCGCAAGCAATAGACGCAGGAATAGGTCCAGAAATTCACGACTACGACCTTGCCTCGAACATCCTCGGAACGGAGCGGTTGTGTGTTCAGCCATTGCGGCGCTGCAAGCATCGCGACCAAGGGATCCGATAGGGTTGGGTAGGTCGCGGAAAGGGCGCCTGATCCGCCAACCAGGTCTCTCCCATCCATTATTTTGACAATGAGGTCTTGTTCAAGGCTGTTCGCTACAACCAAAGACCAGCGCGTGAAAAGCCCGGTGTCGAGGCCAAGCCAGATGGTTGCGGCGCCCGCCACCACAGCGAGGCCAAAGCAACGGCGCAAGGCCTCGCCCCATCGCGCTGAGAGCTTGGCGGTAGCGAGCAATTGACCGCTGAGAAGTGAGCCTGCGGCGAGCGAGCTCGCGGCACCAAAGCCATAAATCAGCAGCAAGAGTGATGTTTGAATGTTTGCTCCTCGTAGTGCGGCACCCGTCAGGATCAATCCCAGAACCGGGCCGGCACAAGGTGCCCAGAGTAGCCCCGTGGCGATGCCGAGAAGCAGCGACGAACCCGTCGTCACACCTGTCGTTGAATGCTTGCTCACTCGCTGTCGTGCGGACAAACGCAACAGCCTTGACCCGAGCGACACGACAGGAGCGGCTATCCATCCGGCGAGTGTGGGTACAAGCATTGTCAGGCCGAATAGCGTTATCAAGACGAGCGCGAAGGTCCTGGCAGATTGGTTCACCTGCACTGCCCACCCCCCAGCGACCGATGCAAGGCTCGCTATAGCCGCGAAGGTGAAAGCCATGCCTAGAAGCATAGGCAAGGCACCCTGTCTAAAGGGTTGCTCAGTGCGCGCCAACAGGAGCGGCAGGATCGGAAAGATACAAGGCGTGGCGATCGTGAACACGCCGGCCAGATAGGCAAGGATGAAGAGCGTCATCTGTTGCACTTTCGAAAATGGTAGCGCGAGAGGTGTGAGGTTTGCTCCCGACTATCGGCCGGCTCTCCGAAGAGCGGGCAACGCCGCGTCACGCCGCATTAGCGCTGATACCGGAGTCGACCGCGTAGCGGGCGGCGGGAACTTTGAGCGAAAGGTTCGGCATCATTGTTCTCCGGGCGCTCTCGTAGGCGTCCCAATCGGCGATGTTGGGAAGCGACGGGATGGTGATCCATTCACCTTGGCCGAAACCTGCCAATGCAGCGTCGACCATTGCCTCGGCCTTCATGACGACTTCACCGGGAAGGTGGTCCAGCGACATGCCGGCCGTATCCCAGAACTCGGTCGCCGTGGCCCCGGGAAGCACGGTTTGGACCCGGATGTTCCTTTCCCCGAGCTCCTTGTGAAGCGAGAGCCCGAGCGCAAGGACGAATGCCTTTGAGGCGCCATAGACACCGTTCAGGATCTCGGGGGTAATGGCCAGAACGGATGCGAGGTTGATAATCGCCCCGCCACCTCTGCTCACGAGTGCCGGGGCAACGGCGTGCGTCAACCGCATCAGGGCAGTGACGTTCAGGGCGATGATGTCGTCCATTCGGTCCACATCGGACTCGAGCAGTGTCTCTGTGGCGCCGATACCTGCGTTGTTCACCAGCATCGTGATCCTGGGATCCGTTCTGAGCAGCGTTTCGATGCGGCCGAGATCATTTCGGTCGTTAAGATCCGCAGGCAGGATTTCGATCGTCCTGCCGGTTTGGCCGATGAGGCGACCTGCCAGTTCGTCGAGGCGCTCACGGTTGCGAGCGACAAGGATCAGATCATAGCCTCGGCGCGCCAGCCGATCGGCGTAAATCGCGCCGATACCTGAGGAAGCGCCTGTCACGACAGCTGTCCCGTTGGCAGAAATGGTCATGGCCGTTTGTCCTTTTGTTTCTCGCGCCAGCGATGGCGCCTGCTTTTGAAGTGATGCAGTCACGAAAGTTGGGCAGCGCGGCTGCCGATCATTCAGAAGGCGTCCACGTCGATAATCGCCTTGGCGAAGATCATTGGAGCCTCCTGGGGCAGATTGTGTCCGATGCCATCCTTGATGGTCCGGTGCTCATATTCGCCCGAGAATTTCTTGGAGTAGGAACCAGGCTCCGGATGTGGGGCTCCATTGGCATCACCTTCGAGGGTGATAGTGGGCACAGTGATGACCGGACCCGCGGCAAGCCGATTTTCCAGATCGTCATATGTCGGCTCGCCGTCAGCGATGCCAAGGCGCCAGCGATAGTTGTGGATCACAATGGCGACATGGTCCGGGTTATCGAAGGCTGCCGCCGTGCGATTGAACGTGGCTTCGTCGAAGTCCCACCGCGGCGATGCGATCTGCCAGATCTGTTTTGCAAAATCGTGCCGATATTTTTCGTATCCTGCCTGCCCACGTTCAGTGGCAAAGTAATATTGATACCACCATGCAAGTTCAGCTTTGGGCGGCAACGGCTTCCTGTTGGATTCACGGCTGCCAATCAAATAGCCGCTGACGGAAACGAGTGCCTTGCATCGTTCGGGCCAGAGCGCCGCAACGATGTTGGCCGTCCGCGCCCCCCAATCACAACCGCCGAAAATCGCCGTGGGAATCTTCAGCGCATCCATCAGGGCTACGACGTCGGCGGCGAGCGCCGCTTGCTGGCCATTGCGGAGTGTCGCAGACGACAGAAAGTGCGTCGTACCGTAGCCGCGAAAGTAGGGAACGATTACGTGGTAACCGGCCGACGCCAACAATGGCGCGACATCCACATAAGTGTGGATGTCGTACGGCCAGCCATGGAGCAGCAAAACTGCAGGGCCGTCAGCAGGGCCGTCCTCGGCATAGCCGATGTTCAGCAGGCCGGCATCGATCTGCTTCAGTGCGCCGAATGACGATTTTCCCGAAGGCATTGTCCCAAACGGCGCGGCCTTGCTGCAAGCGTCTGACGTACCCATCGAGATCAATTGCACGGCAGCTACCGTGGCTGCTGCCGTGCCGAAGAAGTTCCGGCGACGGTGGTCAATTGTTTCGGAAGCCCTGGTCATATCCATTGCTCAATCCTCGCCGTTCACGCGATCATGCCCGGTCGATCGTCACATCGGTGACGTCGATGGTGATTGGCACGAATCCCTGGTTCGCAACGCCATTGGCATCATGCAGAAGGACGCGCCTTCGCGTTGGAAACACGAACCCACCAAATCTCTTTGGGTCATACGTGTAGTGGGCGACAGGCGGGCTGCCAGTCACATCGGGTGAGTAGTCCATCCTCCGAAGCATGAACCTTTGGTCGTAGTAGAAGACCTGGTCGGCGTTATGGTTCGCGATGCTTTCCGGGAACTTGACGGCCAGCCGGCGCCAGGTGTTCCGTTCATCTTCGTTCCACGGAGCGATTTCCGCTGCCTCGACGCCCGGATAGGTGAATGCGAACGGCCCCGTGAGATAATTCCACACGGCCGCACTGGTAAAATAGGCCACCTGCACTGCATCCCACGGCGTGCTGGCGTCGATGAAGCCAGTCGGAAACGATTTGCGCGGGTTGATGCGCTGTTCGACTAACCCACCTTCGAGTGTTGTGATCGCAACACGCTCGGGGTTGAGTTCCAGCAGCGACATACGGTCGGGTCCGGTGAAAGGTGCGAACGTAATGTGCTCACGATGGGGATCAATGGTGACTGTCTGGTCCGAATAGACGTCCGGCCACCCTCTTGCGCCCCAGAAGGGGCCGCCCAGTGACATCTGCGCGGTGATCTTGGTGACTTTGGCCCAGTTCTCCAATCCACCATGCGCATCGAGTACTGCCGTCAATAGCTTGTCCATGGGATGTTCCTTTGTTGTTATTTTCTCAGTTTGCCTGCAGCTGGTCGGGCTATTTCGCCGGGGCGCTTGCCGCCTGTTCAATCAAGCGTGCAACCTCTTTCGGGTGGGAGACGAACGGAACGTGGCTGGATTTGATCTCGGCGGTGATTGCGCCCATGCGCTTGGCATAGAACCGCTCCAAGTCTGGATTGATGGCCCGGTCCTGTTGGGCGACCAGGTACCAGGACGGGATGGTTTTCCAGGCCGCCTCCGTCACAGACGAAGCGAACGCGCTGCCGATGATTGGTTTCTGCGCCGCTGCCATCACGCTGGCTTCAGCCGCCGCAACGTCATTGGCGAAAAGCTCACGAAACTGGGGCGGGTCGATGGTGACGAACCCCGCCACATCGGGTCTGAGCGCTGAGCCGAGCGCAGATGGGTATTTCTCGGTGTAGGCGCCAATTGGCTCGCCGGCTTCAGGTGCGAAGGCCGCTATGTAGACAAGTGCCTTCACGTTTGAGTTCCCCGCCGCGGCACCGGTGATCACCGCGCCGCCATAGGAGTGGCCAACAGCGACGACCGGACCCTTTTGAGCCTCGATCACCCGCTTGGTCGTCGCGACGTCCTCGGCAAGCGAGGTCAGCGCATTCTGTACGGCGATGACGGTGTAGCCGTCGCGCTGCAGGATCGGAATGATGTGCTGCCAACCCGTGCCATCGGCAAAGGCGCCATGCACAAGCACGATCGTCGGTTTCGCGGGATTGGAAGCGACAAGGGTTTCAGTTGCCGCAGCCGGCCGCTTGCTTGGCGAAGGGCCAACAGTGCTGGCCCCGGCAGGGCTGATGGCAATTAGCATTGCGAGCGAGATCTGGGCGAAACGGGTTCTGGTCACGGCAATGTTCTCCATCTGAAGGCGCGGCTATGAAGGCCAGGCCGATTGGGCTGCGACGATTGGTTCGGAACACGGCTTTTGCCGAATGGCCTCAGCCTCGCGGCGGTGGCCGGCGCGCGTTGCGCCGGCTTTGTCACGTCAGTTGACGCAGGGACCGGAAGGCTGCCCGCATTTCGGCGGAGAACAGCTGCGGCTCTTCCCACTGGGCAAAGTGGCCGCCTTTGTCGACGACATTGAAGTAGATCAGCTTGTGATAGCTCCGCTCGGTCCAGCTTCGCGGCGCGCGGTAGATCTCACCGGGGAAAATCGTCACAGCAGCGGGGATCGAGATGTCCACGGCGTTGAAGTTGTTCGCATTGTTTTCCCAGTAGAGTTGTGCCGAGGAGATCGCGCTGTTGGTGAGCCAGTAGAGCGTGATGTCGTCGAGCATCTCATCCTTGGTGAGCGAACGCTCAGGCTCGCCACCGCTGTACGTCCACTGAGCGAACTTGTCGTACATCCAGGCGGCCAGGCCTGCGGGCGAATCCGACAGCCCATAGCCCACCGTTTGTGGCCGAGTGGTCATCATGCTGCCGTAGGCGCCATTCTTCGCAAAGAATGTGTTTAGCTGGTCGTATGCTGCCTTCTCATCGGCAGACAGCCCATCCGGTGCCGGATCGCCGGCGCGCATGAATTTGGCGACTTCGGGAGGGACGGTCGCAGGCATGTTGACATGGATGCCAAGCAGACCCGCCGGTGCCTGATGGGCCATCTTATCGCAGACGACAGAGCCCCAATCGCCCCCCGCGGCGACGTAGTGTTCGTATCCCAGGCGCCGCATCAAAACGTCCCAGGCGAGGCCGATGCGGTCGGCATCCCAGCCAGGTTCGGTCGGTTGATCCGAGAACCCGTAGCCGGGCATTGAAGGCAGAACCAGGTCGAACGCATCCTCGGCGGTCCCACCGTGCGCGGTTGGGTCAGTGAGCGGGCCGATCACCTTGAGAAGCTCCAGAATCGAACCCGGCCAGCCGTGCGTGATGATCAGCGGCAGCGCGTTCGGGTGCTTGGACTTGACGTGGATGAACTGGATGCGCAAGCCGTCGATCTCGGTGAGGAACATCGGCAGGGCGTTGAGCGTCTTCTCCACCTTGCGCCAGTCGTAGTCGGTCCCCCAATACCGCACGAGCTTCTGCAGATTGGCCAGTTGCACGCCTTGGGACTCGTCCTTCACGGTTTCCTTGGCCGGCCACCTCGTTGCTCGCACGCGCCGGCGAAGATCGACAAGTGCTTCTTCGGGAACGTTGACCTGAAACGGATAGACTGCTCCTTCTTGTGCGGCCCCTGCCGGCTGCGCCGGAAGCAGACTGAACGTGCCTGTGACGCCCAGCGTTACAATGGACGCCGCTGCGGACATGGAGAGAAAACCGCGCCGCGAGGGGGATGACAATGCCATCGCAGTGCCCGTTCTCGGCAGGGATAGATCAACGTGGCGATCCTGACCTGCGCGTACGCTGCCAATATTCTGTGCACCTTCGTGCGGGTTCATGTTCTTCTCCTTCTGGGTTTGTCCGTTGCGCATCCGCGAAAATCGAAAGACTGATGCGGTCACCGCAAGGTCAATAACGCCAGAAGAGTCGCTCCGAATATATTGGACGAACGTGTCGCCGATACCTTCGCATTGGCTCGTCGGAGGACGCGCGTGCAGGAGGAACCAAACATATCAAACGATAGGCGGAGGTGGATTTGCGAGCTAAGTGGTCACGCGCGAACAGTCTTCGACGGGCGCAGGGGCTTATCGCATCAGTGCGAAGATGTCGCTCGCCTACCCGGTGTAAGCGTGGATGCGGGCCAGTTCCAGTGACTGGGGAATCGAAAAAGAGAATGTGGCTCCGGGGCCATCATTGCCAGCCGCCCAGAGACAACCGAGATGGCTTTCGATGATGGACCGGCTGACGGAAAGGCCCATCCCCATACCGCCATTCTTGGTGGTGTAGAAAGCTTCGAAAAGCTTTTCGACGGCTTGTGGATCAAAGCCCGCCCCCGTGTCCTTGACGATCAGGCAAACACGGTCGGCGCCGTCCAACTCGGTTCGTATGATGAGCTTCCTGGGGCGATCCTCGATATGGCTCATGGCGTCAGATGCGTTCAACAGTAAATTCAGCATCACCTGCTGCAGTTGAACACGATCCCCCATAACCGGCGGCAAGTCGCGAGCGAAGTCGGTCTGCAACACCGTACGGCTTCTCTGAAGCTCGGTAGACGAAAGCGCGATCACCTCTCGGGCAGCGTCGTTAATATCCACCGATTCGGTAGTGGTGCCTTTCTTGCCGAAGAGGGCACGCAATCGCTTTATCACGTCGGCAGCACGGTGGCCGTCTCGAATAGACCGCTGTGCTGTCCGGCGTGCGCCTTCAATATTCGGCGGATCTGAAGCAAGCATCTTTAGGCAAGTGGCGGCATTGGTAACAATTCCCATCAGCGGCTGGCTGACTTCGTGCGCTATAGAGGCTGTGAGAACTCCAAGCGTCGTGATCCTTGCCACGTGCGCAAGTTCGGATCGGGCTTTGCTGATGGCCTCGTCGGCTAGATGGCTGTCTGTCACGTCGTGGATCGCCCCAACATATTCCACATGGCCATCTTTGTTTTGCGCGCCGTGAGCGACTAGATGAAGGTGCTTGACCGAGGAGTCCGGCATTTGCGCGCGGTAGCGGTAGTCGAGGTCCGTCGCAGGGCCGCGCGCGATATCGATCATTTCTCGCAGCAGTGAATGATCTTCCGGATGAATGCGTGTCGCGATCATGTCAAGCGTCACGGTATTGCCCGGGTCGAGATCGTAAATCCGAAAGGTCTGGTCCGAGAATTCCACCGTATCCAAATCGACGCGCCAGTAGAAGCTGCCCGTGGAACTCAAATGCTGAGCCTCTCTCAGCCACGTTTCGCTGCGGCGCAAATTCGAATAGAGTTGCGCATTGTCCAGCCAAATAGCGGCCTGTGAGGCGAGGAAATCCAGCACCGAAACACGATCAGGAGTAAACGCGCGCGTGGTCAGATTGTTCTCCAGATAAAGTGCGCCAATTACCTTCTCTTGTTTGAAGATCGGCAGGCACAGTACCGATCTAGGTCGGTTGAGCGAAACGTACTCATCTTCGCTGTCGAGCCCTTCGGAAGACGCATCGTCCAAGACCAGACGCTCGCGCGTACGCAAAACGTAGTGAAGTGCCGAAGCCGGAAGATCAGATGGCGTGACCGCAACGCTTCGGACCAGAACCTCCACACTTCCCTGCGTCGTTGTTGCCTGCGCCTCGATGTGCGGTTCGTTGCCTTGCAGGAGAATGAGCAAGCCCCGCTCTGCTCCAGCGTGCTCGACTGCCAGGCGCATGAGCTTACCCAGCAAGGCCGGCAGGACCAACTCCGCCGATAGTGCCTGTGATGCGTTGTCGACCGCTTGGTCATCCATTTTCGCGAGCGGAGTGTCGACCATCCCGGCTGGCTCTTGTCTCACAGTGGCCGAGCTTAAGTTCGGGTACCGGGCTTTGAGCTGTCTGGTTTTGGTGTGCCCGCCCCAACGTTCGTAGCAGGACACCGCGTTGCGAAGATAGGCATCGGCAATCGTTTCAAGCCCGCGTGCCGCGTAAAATTGCCCTGCAAGCTCGCTGGCAAGCCCTTCGTTTTGAAGGAAGCCGTGCTCGCGCGCGAGGCGAACCGCGTCTTCGTAAAGATGTTGCGCGGAAACTTCCCGACCCTCCAGCCGTGCCATTTCGGCGCCAACTAACGCCTTTCGATTAGCGAAATTTTCCGGGCAATTTTCGGCCCAGAGGACAATCCGCTCAAAGTGCGTCCTGAGCGCCTGCGATAGCTTCTTGCGCTGGTCTTCCGAGGCGTTATCAATTGCAGCTGCACAGGTGAGAGCTGAATAGAAATCGTACTCCGCCTCCTCGATGGAAGACCGCATGGCCCAGCGTATCCCAGCCACCTTTCCCGAAGCTTCCAGTGCTGCTGCATAGTCGGCCGCAAAATACCGTTCTTGAAGTCTAAAGACCCAGTGATAACAGACCATCATTGCCAATTGAGGCTGCGTGTCGACGTTCTGATTGGCCCAATCCTCGTCTTCGGGACTGTTGCCGCAGGGCACACCACGAAGGTTGCGGATGAGCGAGAGCTGTCCCAGGAAGCGCTCTGCTGGCAGGCCCAGCTGAATTGTGCTTGCAAAAGCAAGCGCCTGGTCGGCCTCGATCTGAACTTGGCTAAGCGGCACGCCCGAAACAAGCAAATGCGTTATGAGATTTCTAGAGTTGTAGGCGGCAAATGCCATATCCCCCATCGATCTGCCGATTTCGAAGGCCTCCCTCATCAAGGGCTGGCAAATGGGCAGGGGTTTGAACCAAGGCATCGCGAAAGCGGCGAAGCACGAATACACGCGGGCCTTGAAGCGGTCATCACTGCGTCGGTCCACCAATTGGCAAGCGAGCTGGCCTAGGCTGTATGCCGTCGCGTAGTCAGAGAAGTGCGAGCCAAGCGTCATGTTAAGCGCGGAATAGGCAACGCTGGAACTCTGGCAGTGGCCATGCTCCAGACTCAGATTTGTCATGCGTAGAAGCACAATTTCAAGCAGATACCGATCCACAGCGTACGCTGCCGGGAACAGTTCGGTCAGCACCGCCATTATAGCTATGCAGTCCGGATCGCTCATAGCTGGCAGGTCGATGAGGTCGTTCACAGGCCGGCGCGCTAGCTGACGGCGCATTTCAAGGTATTCCCGGCGAACTTCCGCCTCACTTGGGCGCGATGACCAGTTGACGCCCTTCCGGGACAGGAAGGCAAGTGCAACCTCGACCGCACTCTCGCTCCTGCCCGTTGTGAAGTACAGTAGGACAGCAAGGCACACCACATTGGCCTCATCTTTGAAACCTCTGGCGTGCTGCGTGAGAACCGTAAGCCGGCCCTCGGCTCCAACCAACTCACCCCCAACAATCTCGCATTCTGCCTGCCCGATTTCCAGATCAAATGTCAGCCTGTACTGGCGCTCCCAACTGCCATCTTCAAGCAAGCTCCGACCAGCTGCAAAGTAGGTTTGCGCAGAACGATATGCGCTCGAATTTTGGGCGCGCTTCCCTGCAATCAAATGGAGTTGCGCCGCGAGATCACGTTCTGCAGTGCAATCGATTGCCGATGAGCCTCGGTGGAACTGGTTGACGATCTCAAACACCTTGTCCTCGAGTTCCTCAGGTGGGATCTGCGCCAAAAGCGCCCTGCCGATCTGCAGGTGGGTGGCAGCTCGCTCGGCAAGTGGAATCAGTGTGTAGGCCGCTTCCTGCACGCGATCGTGCGAAAAAGCATAGCTCCCATCGAAACGATGGATCAGACCCGCCTGCACGGCCGCTCCCAGTTGCGCGTCGATCTGATCAAGTGAACGTTCCTGCACTCGCGCGACCGCAAGACGATCCGCGATGTGACCCAGGCAGGCCAGCTGACCCAAAGTCCGCTGCGTTTGGGCAGAAAATCGGGTCAGTTTGGTGGAGAGCAGGTGCGCCACGTTGTCGGTGATCCTCTTGGCCTGAACTTTATCAAAGTCCCATCGCCAAGATGCGCTTTCGGGTTGGAATGTAAGCAACCCCTCCTCGGAGAGCGCCGTCAAAAACTGCAGTGCAAAGAAGGGATTTCCGCCCGTCTTCTCGAATATCAACTCGGCCAATTCGCGCGTTAGCGCCACATCAGAATGCAGCGCGTCGGCGCACAATTGCGCAAGATCACTTACTTGTAGCGGGCCAAGGACTATCTCGGAGATAGTTCCTGAGGCACCGCGAATTGTGCCGAGCGTGTGGAACAGAGGGTGTGTTGGGCCGACTTCGTTGGTTCGGTACGCACCGATCACGAGGATGTGTCTGGCCTGGGGATCTGTAACAAGGCCCTCCAAAAGTTCAAGCGTGCCGCTGTCGAGCCAATGGAGGTCATCGATGAACAATACTAACGGGTGCTCGGCCTTGGCAAAAACACCAAGCAGGTTGCGGAAAGCCGTGTGGAATCGCGTCCGGGCGGATTTTGCGTCAACTTGGGCGACCATTGACTGCTCGCCGATTACCAGTGCGAGCTCCGGAATTAGATCAACCATCAACTGGCCGTTCGGCCCTAAGGCAGCGAGAAGATCATCGCGCCAGGTTTTCAGTTCTGCATCACTCTTGATCAGCAACTGACGAACCAGACCCTGCAAGGCTTGAGCAAGCGTCGCATAAGGGATGTTTCGCTTGTACTGGTCGGATTTTCCAGACGCGAACAAGCCGCGTCTCGGCACGAGAGCTTTGTGAAGCTCGTTGACGATGGAGGACTTGCCGATACCAGCATAACCGGTGATCAACACCATTTCACAATCGCCGTGCGTCATTACTCGATCGGAAGCAGCGAGTAGGACCTCAACCTCAACGGAGCGCCCATACAGCTTTTCAGGCAAGAGCAAACGGTCTGAAACATCGTGCTGGCCGAGTTCGAACACCGGCGTGATGCACTTCGATTCCCAGGCTTCCAGGCATTTGATCAGGTCGGCTTCAACCCCGGCCGCGGTTCGGTATCGCTCCTCGGGGTCTTTGGCGAGCAGCTTCAGTATAAGGTCGTCGATGCGAGATGGCAGACCTTTGATACGCTGACTCGGCGGCAGAGGAATCCGCGCTATATGACAATGGATCCACTCCATCGGATCCGTGGCGGTGAAGGGCAATTCGCCCGTAAACAGCTCATAGAGCGTGACGCCCAAGGAATAGAGGTCGCTACGCGAGTCGACAGATCGGTTCATTCGCCCCGTCTGCTCAGGCGCCATATAGGCAAGCGTGCCAGCTATGACTTCAGGTGGCCCGGGGATCTGCCTCTCCCTGGGTATTCGCGAAGCGATGCCAAACCCCGTCAGGTGGACACGTCCCTCGTTATCCACAAAGACATTTGCGGGTTTTATGTCTTTGTGAACTAAACCGCTTTTGTGTGCCTGGCCAACCGCCCGCGCCAGATCGATGGCGAGCCGGAAAGACTGGGTCAGGTTCATCTGGTGCTGCTCTCGCGCCAGGATGACATCTAAAGGCACACCACCGCAGTCCTCCAGTAGAAGCATCTGCCGCCCTTTTTGGCGCGTGATTGCCAGCGGCCTCAGTGCCCACGTTCCGTTAAGGTCTGCTGCCAGACCAAGTTCGTGCGACAGTCGGTCTAGGTGGCGGGCGGAGGGCTGCTGTCCTGCAATGGACAGCGCAAGGAGGGGTGGCTTGCCGGAGCAAGTGCCACGCGAAAATACAAAATTTCCCGTTTGGCTCAGGACTTCGAACAAATACCCGGAATAAGTCATCTGTTGCCTCGTGAAGCCGTAAGCCGCCCGTTTTCGAAACACCGCTCTGGATTGCATTGCCGTGGAAAGCCGGATCGGCTCGCGGTGGCAGTCACGCCTTCACCGCGCTAGCTGAGCCAAGCTTAGCGCTCATGTTCACCAATTCGGCAAGCGAACCGGCCTTCATCTTTTGCATCATCCGGCCTCTATGAGCCTTCACAGTGATTTCGCTGATCCCAAGCTGGAAGCCGACCTGTTTGTTCATGAGGCCGGACGTCACCAAGGCCATGACCTCTCGTTCGCGACGGCTTAGTGTGGCTTGATCGTCCCGAAGAGCCTGCAATTCGGCGTCACGGTCGATTGTTTCGCGGCTACGCTCAATAGCCTGGCTGATAGCGTCCAACAGAACGTCATCGCTCACCGGTTTCGTCAGAAATTCAGCCGCCCCGGCCTTCATCGCCCGGACGGTCATCGGAACATCGCCGTAGCCGGTAATAAAAATGATCGGCATGTCGGCGCGATCGGCAGTGATTTGTTTCTGCAGATCGAGACCATTCAAGTCAGGCAAGCTGACGTCTAGGAGCAAGCAATTCGGCACGGATACACGCGGCCGCATAAGAAATTCTTCCGCAGACGCGAACGTTTCGACCCGGAGGCCGGTCAGATTGATAAGAGCCTCGAGCGATTCACGCACGGAGACATCATCGTCGACAATAAATACAATTGGTTGGGCATGCGACATGATTGGGCCTCTATCGCTGGGTGAGCCGCATTTACGTTCCAAGTAAGCTCGTCAGGTCGCTTGCAGCGCCATGTTGAGAGCATCGAGTAAGGCAGTCTGTGAAAAAGGCTTGGAGAGGCAATCTACAGCACCATCCGCGAGTGCGCGTGAACGTATGGCCTCGTTTTCATGTGCCGTCATAAATACGATAGGAATAGATCGCCGACGGCGTTTGAGTTCCTGTTGCAGGCCAGGGCCCGTCATCCCTGGCATGACTACGTCGAGGACCAGGCAATCAGTTCGGTCCATCCAATCGGATGCTAGAAATTCCTCTGCCGATGAGAACGCCTGAACCGCAAAACCGAACTCCCTGAGCAAGTCAGGCAGCGACTCGCGAACGGACTCGTCATCATCGACGACCGACACGAGCGACTTGGATACCATTAGTTTTTCCTCATAGCTTGCCCAATTTCCACATCGGCAGAGGTTTGGTTGTGCCCGGAGCGGTCACTGTCTCGAGTCCGCACGGACTTCCGGGGGATGGAAAATGAAAATGTCGCGCCGGGACCTTCATTAGAGGAGGCCCAGAGCCGACCTTGGTGGCTTTCGATGATATGCCGACTAACTGATAGGCCGATCCCCATGCCACTAGTTTTGGTCGTATAAAAGGCGTCGAAAAGTCTCTCCACGGCCTGTGGTTCGAAACCCACTCCCGTGTCCTGCACGGTGAGTTGGACATGCTCGCTTTCATCTCGATCTGTTCTGATCAGCAATTGCCTTGGCCGGTCGTCAACGCCTTTCATTGCATCGGAGGCGTTCAGCAACAGGTTCAGAATAACTTGCTGAAGCTGAACGCGGTCGCCAGCTATAGGCGGAATGTCATCTCGGAATTCGGCGCGGAGATTGACCCGGTTTCTCTGTAGGTCATTCGACGACAGTGCAATCACCTCTCGGGTCGCCTCGTTAAGATCCACCGATTCCGTGAGTTCGTTCTTCTTGGCAAAGAGGGCGCGCAATCGCACGATCACATCCGAAGCCCTTTTGCCGTCGCGAAGAGTGCGCCGTGCCGTCTCGCGAGCCCCATCGACATTGGGCGGATCTGCCGCAAGCATGCGCAGGCAGGTGCTTGCATTGGTCATGATACCGGAGAGAGGTTGGTTCACCTCGTGCGCGATTGATGCAGTCAGTGCGCCGAGTGTCGTTGCTCTGGCAACATGCGCCAGTTCCGACCGAACTTTGCCGAGCGCTTCCTCCGAGAGGCGCCGCTCAGTTACATCCTGAACTGCGCCTATGTACTCGAGTGCCCCATCATGGTCGCGAGTGCCATGAGCCACCACATGCAGATACTTTGTAGACCGATCGGGCATCAGCAGCCGGCACTCATACTCGAAATCACTGCCGGCGCCCCGAACTCGATCGATCATTTCATTGAGAAGTTCAAGGTCATCGGGGTGGATGCGCGAACTGAGTAGTTCAATCGTTACGGGCACGCGATGCTCAAACTCAAAAATTCGATGGGCCTGCTCGGACCAGGTGATCTCGCTAGTTCCCACGCGCCACGAAAAGCTGCCCGTTAAGCTGAGTTGCTGGGCTTTGGACAAGAATGCCTCGCTCCGCTTTAGCGCGCTTTCGCTTCGCGCACGTTCGACGGCGATGCTTGCGATCTGGGACAACTGCGCAATGAGTTCGCGTTGAAAGGTGCTCGGCGGCCCCGGCTCATACTGGTAGAAAGCCAACGCACCCAATGCCTTCTTGTCGTGTGAGAGAATTGGCGACGACCAGCACGCCTTGATACCGTACGAGAGGGCAAGTGCACGCCATCCGTGTTTGTCCCATTGCATATCTGTCGCAATGTCCGAAACGATCACCTGCTTCTTTTCGGAAGCCGCCAACCCACAGGGTCCAGATGCCCTGTGGGCCGGTCTGCCGTGCATTGTCTCGTTATAGCCCGACGGAAGCGCAGGGCCGGCGCCATGCTGCCATGTTGTTTCGTCCGGGCTGTAAAAAAGGATCCCACAATGGCAGCCGGTGGCCATATCTTCGACCAGGCGGCACAAAGCGTCGAGCACGACAGGAAGTGTATAACCCCACGCGATCATTTCGAGGAGCCGCTTTTCATGTGCCAGAAGAGTTTCTGCCCTTTGCTGATCGTCCTCACTGTGCGTGCGCGCTACAGCAATACTGGCGATATGCGTCAGTTTCTGCATGAGCGACTGATGGAATGCGGTGGGCAGACCGCCATCTGGTCTATAGATTGCAAAAGTTCCGAGTGCCTCACCTGTGGCGGCGATAATCGGCGTTGACCAGCAAGACTTCAACCCATGGGCAAGGGCAAGTGCCTGCCATCCTGTTTCATTCCATCTCGCATCTGTTGTGACATCCGAGACGATGACTTGAATTTTCTGACAAACTGCCATTCCACATGGTCCGGCCTCGGGACTTACCGTCTTGCCTTCCAGAGCCTTGCTGTATGTGGTGGGCAGTCCAGGTCCGATCGAACGTTCTACTTTCAGGCCTGCGCGGTCGAGTAGCAGGACGCCGCTGACGCAACCGTTGGCCATCTTGTCCAGCAGTCCGCAAAGTTCATCCAAAACAACGGGAAGCGGGTTGCCAGACGCAACCATCTCAAGCAGGCGCTTTTCGCCGGAAAGCAGCGCCTCCGCGCACCTTCGCTCGTCAATGTCCGTTTGGAGAAGATACCAAAGGACAATTCGACCTTCAGCATCTCGCAACGGATATCCCTGCGTATGAAACCAGCGATATTTCCCATCAGCACGACGCAGGCGTGCCTCATGGTCGTAGGGCTCGCCGGTCCGGACGCACTCCATCCATTTGACAAGGATCGCCGGCCGGTCATCAGGATGATAAGCCTTGCCTAAGGGCCGGTCCTTTAACTTCATCTGTTCCAGCGTCACGCCGATATAATCGAGCATGTATTGGTTGGCGTGTTCGAACTGGCCGTCAGAGGACATGAGCGTTACGATCGCCGGGAGACCGTCGATGATTACCCGGAAGCGGTTTTCCTCGGCGCGAATCGCTTCTTCTGCGGTCTTTCGCGTCTGGATATCGGTGTTTATCCCGCACCATTTGACGACCTCGCCCTTTTCACCGAACAGCGGGCAAGCTCGAACATGGAACCAACGGTACGTCCCATCGAAGCGCCGCATCCGAGCTTCGATGTCCCCCTGCGCACCGGAGGCAAGTATTGCTTCCCAGTCGTCGGTTAGGCGTGGCCGATCATCCGGGTGCACGGCAACTTGCCAGCCCTCATCACGGGCTTCGCCGGTTGAAAGACCGGTATACTCGCACCAGCGTTGATTGACGAAGTCGGTACATCCATCCGGCAGCGCGCTCCAAATCAACCCAGGGAGAGCATCGACGACGCGGCTGAGTTCGTTCTCCATCTCGCCCTTTCGCTACGGCTGGTGAAAGCCGTCGGCGCAAAGATGCGCCACATGTTGCACTCGAGTCGATGATGCTTAGGTGTTGGTTTGGGCGTTATTCATCCAGAGCCGCCGCTCCGCTGCCGTGACATCTTGCCATCGTTCTCTGACCGAGACGCTCTAGGCCGTCTCTTTGTCTAGTGAACGATCCGATGCTGAGATGGCAAAATCCATGCAGCTAAAGGTCTGGCGCGCCAATCCGAAAGTATCGACGATACGTTAGTTCAATAGATTTGCAGCCATGTTCCCCCGTACTTGAGAAGCACATTCGGCGCTGCCAAATGCAAAGAACTGCAATAGCGAGGATTGATCATGACACAGTCAGGAAAAGCAATATACACGGCCAAGACCCATACTGAGGGTGGTCGTGAACACGGCGTTGCTCGCAGCTCCGACGACCGCTTGGATATCAAACTTTCGTCTCCCGGCGGTCCCGGCTCCGGCACCAACCCGGAGCAGCTGTTTGCAGCCGGCTGGTCGGCATGCTTCGAGGGGGCAATGGGAATTGCTGCCCGCAAAATGAAGGTCGCTCTTCCGGCTGACCTGGCCATCGATGCCGAGGTCGACCTTTGCCTGGAGAGCGGCTCCTACTCCCTTCAGGCCCGGCTCAACGTGAGCCTACCCGGTCTAGAGCGCGACGTCGCCCAAGCCCTGGCGGATGCGGCTCATCAGACGTGCCCATACTCCAAGGCCACACGCGGAAACATCGACGTCATCATCACCGTGGTTGAGCCTGGTCTCACCAGCGCTGTCGCGGGGGCGACGGTCGGCTCGGCTGCCGGCGGTTTTCTACCAGTCTGAACAATTACCAGCAGTTATCGATGGGATAGCTGCGCAACCCAGGAGAAGGACTATACCATGAATATCAAAGCGATCTGTCTCGGTGCCTTTGCCGTCTGCACTCTCGGAAGCACGGCAATTGCGGGCGCACTCGATGTCGTCGACAACCTGGCGCCGTTCTACACCGATGCGTCGATGAAGACCCTGAAGCCCATGCCGGAGTTCAAGGCGGCCTTCATGGCGAAGCCGCAGCCCATGCGCGAGATGATCATGCGAGAATGCAACGACGCGGCCATGAGCAAGCCTTACGCCGAGTTCTGCGCCGACGTGAATGCCCTCCGCGGAATGCAGTAGGTCGTTCTCCACCCCCTAGGTTGCCGATCATGGGGCAAACTGCCTCCATCAAAGCCAATCCTCAGCTTCCGCCGGCAACAGAGTAGTGCCGGCGGTGACCGATGCCGGCCCAGAGACTCCCCCGGGCCGCTCCTCCCCCAGCCTCCAGGCGAGCAGGTCGGCATCGGTCAGTCATGAACAGGAACCCGACGATACATTGCCATGGAGCAATCCAGATCTGGTCGATGCGGCCTATCTGGTGAAATGTCAGCTATCGTTGTTCGGACGCCATAAGTTGCTGGTCCGCTTCCGGCCCCGGAGCGGCCGGTGTCGAATCAAGAAAGCTGGCGCAGATCCAGCTTGATCGGCCTCTCGGCCTTCTGAGAAAAGCGCAGACCTTGTTGCATTGCCCGCTGGATCGCCGATCGCGCTATCGACCAAGCCCTTGCGAACTAAGCTACGCCAAGGGCACTTGCGCCTTCGTAAAGCGTTCTCCTGGCAAGAGATGCGGTGAGGTGCGGCGCCATGATCATGAAGAGAACGGATGGGTCGAGTTCCAATGACGATGTCCCAACGGGCGCATCGGCTTCGTTCCCCTATGACAGGATCACCGTCGAACGCTTCCGGAAGAGTTTTCCCCGGGCCCGTTGGAGCGATGAACTCAAGGCCTGGTTTGTCCCGGGAAAGACCGCCGCTCGGCGCTTCAATCGTTGGCTGGAGCAAGAATTAGCCGGATTGAACGTGCATGCTGACAGCAGGGGACGCGACGCCTATGCCTTCGATCCTATCGTTTCCAAGTACCTGCTCGTGCACCAGGATCGGCTGGAGGTGCAAACACCATATTCTCGCTCGGTGGTAAACACGATGCGCGACGTGCCGTTTGCGTTCTGGGATCCCGACAGGCGCGCTTGGACAGTGCCTTTTCGCTCGTACGAACAACTGCATCGACGCTGGGCGGAAATCGAGGCGGCCGCCATTCGCAACGAGCCCGAAGCACGAAAGCAGCGCGCGGCGCAGAGGCGGGGGTCTCCGCAAGACCTGGCGTCACGCGCGCGTGCTATAGAACGCCGCCGCAGGCGCTATCCGCTGGACCCTGACAATCTTCCACCTTTTGGACGGCCCGTGATGACACGAAGCTTTGGTGTCGTCGTCGTCGTCGGATGCGATGGTGAGCCCGTCGACGGCGAGATACTTCGTTCCCACTACTCCGACCTTCCAGACCACCATAATTATGTCTGGGGGCAATGGCGTCCCGCCGACCTCGATGAGCTCATCAAGACCTGGCCCTCGCGATCCAAGACGAAGATCGATGGAACAGTTTGGTGGCAGCCGACTCTCGACGATTTGAGGGCCGCAAGAAAGACGGCTCGCGCATTGGAGAGAAGGCGGACGCGGCTGCGAACAATTACCCGCCGTTGATGCTCTGCTCGATCTGCCGGGCCGAGGCTAGGATGCCGTCAAAGCTTGGCGGGGTGCCGAAGATCATCGCAGTCGTGTTGGTGTAGTCGCGCGCAAGCGCATCGACCATCTTGGTCGCGGGCTCGATCGCAAAGGTCCCCGGCACTGCCGAGGCAAGATCATAGTCCGGCCGATCGAAAAACATGAGCGCGTGACGCACGCAATCGGCGCCAAGATCGAGGTTGGCGATCGCCGCTCTCCCGGTTTCCGACTGCATGAGGCAGTGCAAGTCGTAGTAATGCCGCGAGACCCGCTGACCTTCCTGCCGTAGTTCACCACGCCGCTCATACCAGCGGCGCAGTCCATGAGCGATCACCACCTTATCCCAGAAGGTCCGCGTCGCCTCGATCGTGGTGACGTCCGGCACGGCGAGATCAACGCCGGCTGCTTCCTCGGCGACATAGGGAGTAATCGTAAGAGGCCCATGGGGATCGAGCGCTGATTTTGCGCCGGATTCAAGACGTATCGCCGGTCGGACATAGGCGCCATCGCGCGGCTCCACTTCGGGATACCAAAGCAGCAGGGTTTGCCGATCGGGATCGGCGTCATCGATTTCCACGCGCCCCGCCCCTTTGGTGAGGTCTGCCAACTGGGCGGCGAGGAACTCATTGAGCGGGCCGGTGATATAGGCGCGACAGGCATCTCGGATGGCGTCGAGTTTGGCGCGACGTTTCTTGTTCGATAGCGCCTCGAGCTCTTCGACCGAGGCTGGCTCCTCGAGGTCGTCGCGGAACACGGTGACGTCGATGTCCTCGGAAAAGCGCTTGATGAGGTCATAGCCTTTCGACAGCGATGTGCCGCCCTTGAACAGCAGCCGCGGCTCTCCTGACGGCCGTTCGTGATAGAGCGCATTGAGGGTCCAGCAGACCCAGAAGTCCTTTTCGACATTCCCGACCGGCGCGCCGATGCGGTTGGCCGTCGCGAGGAACAGATCGAGCCGGTCACGTGGCGGTGCGGCAATGATCTGACGGTAGGCGTCGGTGCTCATGACTTACCCTCGAGCCCGGCTCCCGGGCTGAGCAGTTGGCGCAGGAACTCCTGCATCCAGATCGGCACGGCGGAAAGACCGGCGCGCAGATCCTCGCAAATCGCCTCGCCGTGCTTGGGGTCAGAAAGCAGGCGGCGCAATATGGTCGCGATCCGCTTGCGCTCGCTGTCCTGGGTCAGCATATCCTGCATCCAATACAGGGCCTGGACGACCCGCATTCCCGGCCGATCCGCCCAATAAAGACGGCTCGGCGCGGCGTATTTGAAGTGGATTTCCTGGGTGCCGAGTTTGATCGGCTTCAATCTCGCATCGACCAGCACCTCGATTCGCGCGGGTACGGCCGTCGTGAGCCCAAGATCGTTGGCGGCCGTCATGCCATCGATGACGGTGCGCGCGTTGTCGCGGCGTGTCACCGCCCTGATCACGGCGCGATAGTCCGGCACGGTGGCGCGGCCGGTCAGAGGATTGGTCCGCGGGCGGTCATAGAGGCCACGGTCAATCCGGCGAAGATCCCCGGCGGCCGCTAGGCGCTGCAGGGTTTTGTCCACGGCGGCGCGCGCGCCGAGATCGGCAAAGTCGCCGGGTGTCCAGACCTCCTCGGGCTTGGACTCGATGCGCGCGAGCACGCGCGAGCGAATATCGGTGTCATGTTGTTCGACCTTGGTCATGTCCGAAATATGTGACAAGTTTCGGACAATGGCAAGGTGGCACGTCCGAAGATTGTTACAAATTTCGGACAAAGCGCGAAGTCGTGCCGCAGCCGCTCAAACTCGGGCTACTCTAGCTCGATCCATGCCGGCGCATGATCGCTGGGCTTCTCCCACCCTCGCGTCTCAACATCCACCCCGGCACCGCGAAGCTTGGGCGATAACGAGGGACTGATCAGCAGATGATCCATTCGCAGGCCAGAACTCTTGTCGTAGCCGCCGCCATAGGAGTGATTCCAATACGTATAGACGCCCTTTTCCGGATGGATGCGCCTGACCGCGTCGATCCAGCCGTCCTCGAGCATCGCGGCATAGGCTTGGCGACTCTCGGGAAAGTAAACCGCATCGCCGATCCATCGTCGCGGCACCACGGCATCAATCGGAGTTGGAACGACATTGTAGTCGCCGCACAGCACGGTCGGCGCTCCCGCTTTGAGCAGATCCTGGCCGTAGCTAATCAGGCGGTCGAACCAGCGCAGCTTGTAGTCAAACTTGGGACCAGGGGCGGGATTTCCGTTTGGCAGGTAGAGACATCCGACGACGAGCCCGCTGATCTCCGCCTCGATATAGCGGCTATGGCTATCGTCAGGGTCGCCAGGAAGCCCGCGTCGGCGCTCGATCGGGTCAGCTCCGCGAGCCAGGATAGCGACGCCGTTGTAGGATTTCTGGCCGTGCCAGATCGCGCCATAGCCAGCATCGCCGATCGCCTCGGCCGGAAATTTCTCGTCCGAGGTTTTGAGTTCTTGAAGGCAGACGACGTCATAGCGCGTGGCCTTTAGCCACGCGATGAGGACCGGCAGACGACCATTGACGCCGTTTACATTGAACGTGGCAACCCGGAGCATCTAGCCGGACCCCGTGGTTCAGTTCTTACCTAGCTTATCCTCGACCTTCTTGCGGCTGTTCCCGACCGATTTCACGGCTGACTTCACGTCGGCCTTGCTCGCTCCGGTCTTACCCGCCTCGTATTTCACTTCATGATCCTGCCCGCCAGCGACCTTCACGCGATCCTGGTTGCGTCCACGTGTTGTTCCTGTATTGGCCATTTCGTCCTCCAAAAGATTGCCATTCCAGACCCAACAACGCAGCCAGTGTCTTCCGGTTCAATGTCTCGACTTACCGGAGTGGAACCGAATCCCGTTCAGGGTATTGAATCGAGCCATGTATTCGAGTTCCACATGCCGGCCGTAGAGGCCGCCCTCAGCAAAAAGCGCCCACGGCGCCGGGACTCAGAATCTACCCCTACATATCCGCCGCCAGCGTTTCGTCCGTTCCAGCTCTGCACTTTGACCGACGAGATACCTGTGGGCAGCAATTGGCTGTTCGAAATGAAGTTCGATGGGTATCGCGCCCAGGTCGCGATTTCCGGCTCTAAAGTGGTGGTCTACACCCGCAACGGCCACGACTGGACGCGACAGTTCAAGGTCATCCTGCCGCCGCTTCAGGCGCTAACCAAAGGCTCTGCCCTGATTGACGGCGAGATTGTCGCGATCGACAGCCAGGGCCGCAGCAATTTTTCCATGCTGAAAACCGGCATCGCCGCAGGTGTGCCCCTCAAGTTCTATGCATTCGATCTGCTCGAGCTGAATGGCGAGGATCTGTCGACCCAACCGCTGCTCGATCGCAAGGAGCGGCTGGAGTTGCTCCTTGGGGACCGCGACGTCGGCGACAGCCTGCAGTTTTCCGGCCACATCGTCGACCGGGGCAGACAAGTCTTCGACGCCATGTGCGAGGGTGGCCACGAAGGCGTTATCGCCAAGCGCGCCGACAGCCGTTACATCGGCGACCGCACGACCAGCTGGCTCAAGATCAAATGCACCAAACGACAGGAATTCGTCGTTGTGGTTACCGCCCAAACGACACCGGCCGAAGCATGGCCTCGCTGATCCTCGGCACCTATGAGAAGGGGAAGCTGGTTTACCGCGGTCGGGTGGGGACGGGGTTCACTCAGGCCTCCTGTCGAAGGAGAAGTTGCTGGCCGGCGATATACCGGTTGGGCTGGCTAGCGGGGAGGGCGACGGCGAGGACGGTCTCGTTGGGGACCAAGCGCCGTGACGGGGGGCGTCGTCGCGTTGTGATCCCAGAGACAGTCGATTCCTACGGCCAGGACGACTGGTCGTGCGGCAGCCGGTGATCGGGATCATGGACGGTGATCTTATCGCCTTCGACAAGACTGGCCGGAAAGACCACCAGGTTGGTGCCACCGGCGTGACGCTTTTGTCGATGCGAGCGATCTGGCGCCAGGCACAATCCCATTCCTGCCAAGCGCTGTCCCAGATCTCCGGGTCGAATCCCTGCGAAAGGTCCGCCACCTCAGGCGAGCGTGATCTTGTAGGCGGCAAGCGTTGCCGGCGGGACGATGCTGGCGCCCTGCTTGTATTCGTCAAGAGCCGTCTGGGTCGAACGAGACAGATAGAGTGCTTCGACGCATGGCCGGTTGAAACGACCGCCGTCGATCGCCGCGCCTGCACCGCTGATGGGCAGGAAAGCCCATTTGGGTGTCAGATAGCGATTCGTCTGGACCGACTCGGGTGATCCTCACCCACGCGCCCCATTTTCGAAATCCCGGATGAAGGCCAGGACTGCCTCGACCTGGCCGTCCGCGACGAGTTCGGCAGCCGTGCGATGGCCATAGTCGGCAATCGGTTTATTGCGGTACCAAAAGATCGCCTTCTTGACGTCGCCGGTGAGTTCCGTTGCGGCCGAAATCACCTTCACCATCTCGCGCATCCGACCCTGCAGGCGCTCCGACGAGGGATTGCGCAGCGTGTTGCGGTGGACGCCGGTCAACTGCGCCAGGTTGGCCACCTTCACGCCAAGCGCCTGCGACAGGCGCTTCGGCGAGATATAAGGCGTGCGCGGCTCCTGCAGGCTGTCGACAAAACCTGAGACCACTTTCGATTGGGCCAGCTGTGCGTGGGTCATTACAAATCTCCGACCTCTCTCTTACGCACAATATACGCACATTCCTAGGCATAGAAAGAACAGCCTGACGCCTTTCCAACGCACTGCTTGTGCTTCCCCATCCTCGTAGCGGATCCTAGCTAGCGGCAGCAATGCGCCTTCATCTCGGTCATTCCGTCCGACTTAACCTCCTGCCGAAAGCAGACTGGTTGTTAGCGATGCTGGCGTTGGGATTGCCGTTTGTGTTGCTGAGTGGGACGGCGGCTTCGCGCCCCAATCTCCGCCCTCAAACGGGGTTGCACGGTCGCCCGATAGAAGACGCATATTTTGCATTGAAATGGGCGTCTTAGGCTCAAGATATGCATCGCCGGGGCCACCTCCAGCAGACTGCGAATGGATTGGCCAGCAGCACCGCATGATGTCGCGATGCGAGTCGCCGACGGCCTTGGCGAGGTCAATATCTCCTGGAGCGAAATATGGTTATAGATGTAACGTGCCGACGCGCATGACGTAATAAGCGTCAACCGCGGCAGGACGTTGGCGTCAATTCATCAAATCAGGCGATTGCTTTCCGCAAGTTGGCGCGCCCGCCGCATCGTGCCGTCGGTGTCGGCGATCTTTCGTCTTGCGGCTTCGTCGCTTCTGATCGTCAGCCGCTTCGATAGGACTTTTGCGGCCTCGACGATTGGCTCCATCGTTACGACCGGAGCGTCCGGAGTTTTCATGTATCTCATGCTCATTATCCTTTCAGGCAAAAATGAAAGCGAGCGCCGAGCAGATGTCCGCTCCGGCAAGTTAGGCACGGCGACAAAGTTAATTTCTTTACGATCCAGGCCAGCAGTGCTGAACCAAAATCGGAGTTGCCGAGTCGCGGATCAAAAGCACAGCGTAGGCCTGCAACTGATCCTCGGGGATCTGCTTTTCAATGACCGAGTTGTAAACGCGTCGCGCAGAATATTGCAGTCAAAAGTTGAAATAGCATCGGCCGAATGATCGTTGTCCATAATGCGGCTCCCATCGAGGGGCGGGAAAGCGATGGTCGCTCTCAAGCGCCGGTACCGATGTCCCGGCCGGCGACAATGCGACTGTACACACCCACAGCTGGTTAGCGAATCATTCCAGCAGCTTGCCGGTTTGTCAGCACAGGTCAGTCGGGTCGGCCTCGTCCCGCCGCTTGGCGTCCTGATCGTTCAACCGTCTGACCATCTCGTCCGCTTCACCAGCATTAACTCCGACCATGACCTTGTGGCCGGACTCGGCGGGCTGGCCGGTGAAGACGTCGAAAATGGTCCAGCTGTCCGGATGGTCCATCCGAAGCGCGTAGCGGTTGCCATATTCCGAGTCCTCTTGGTTCTCGCCCGCCACCGACCGGTTCAGGCGTGCACAATGAAAAACACTGCCGCCAGCACAACGACTGTCCACAGGGCCACGCCCAGCTTCGAAACCAGGCTCGCCCTGTGAAGCGAGCCCCTCCCGAATGCTGGCAACCACGTTCTTCATGCTGCTGGATCTGGCCGGCGTCGCCGCAACGGCGACCGGCGGCTTGCCCCAAGCGTGCGGAATACCGGAAGCAGTGTCGGTTCACGCATGGCTTTCTCCTGGCGCCAGGTCCTCAGTATCCCATTCCGCCCATGCCGCCACCGCCGCCACCCGCAGGTGCTGCATCCTTGGCCGGAACGTCGGTGATCATCGCTTCGGCGGTGATCAGAAGGGCTGCGATCGAGCCGGCATCCTGGAGTGCGGTGCGCACCACTTTCGCCGGATCGACGATGCCTGCCTTGATCATGTCGACATAGACCTCGTTCTGGGCGT
>NZ_RZQT01000219.1:0-6106 GCF_003998485.1 Mesorhizobium sp. M7A.F.Ca.CA.001.04.2.1 | reverse complement strand
TGCTCGGCCTCTCTGGCGGCATCGATTCCAGCGTCTCGGTCGCGCTCGCCGCCCGCGCCGTCGGCGCTAAGAACGTCTTCTGCCTGTTCATGCCGGAAAGCGACTCCGATCCCGACAGCCTCCGCCTCGGCCGGCTGGCCGCCGAAACCTTTGGCGTCGAAGCGATCGTGGAGGATATCGGCCCGACGCTGCACGCGATGGGTTGTTATCAGCGGCGGGATACCTTCATCCGCGAGCTGGTGCCGGAATACGGGCCGGGCTGGGCCTCAAAGATCGTCATCGCCAATTCGCTCGCCGGCGAGGGCTACAACATCTCCTCGCTGGTGGTGCAGGACCCCGAAGGCCGGCAGACGAAGCTGCGCATGTCGGCGGCGGTCTATCTCGGCATCGTCGCCGCCACCAACATGAAGCAGCGCACGCGCAAACAGATCGAGTACTATCACGCCGACCGGCTGAATTTCGCCGTGCTCGGCACGCCGAACCGGCTCGAATACGACCAAGGCTTCTTCGTGAAAAATGGCGACGGCGCGGCTGACGTCAAACCGATCGCCCATCTCTACAAGAGCCAGGTCTATGCACTTGCCGCCCATCTCGGCATTCCCGAGGAAATCTGCCGCAGGGCGCCGACGACCGACACCTATTCCCTCGAGCAGACGCAGGAAGAGTTCTACTTCTCCCTACCCTATGACCGCATGGATATTTGCCTCTTCGGCCTGAATAACGGCCTTTCAGCCGTGGAGGTCGGCGCCGCCGCGGAGCTGACTGCGGTCGAGGTCGAACGCGTCTGGGCCGATATCGCCGCCAAGCGCCGTGCGACGCAATATCTGCACCTTGGCCCGCAGCTCGTCCGCCCCGTCGAGGAAATCGCCAGCTGAGATCGGCGCGATCCTCGGGATTACGTCGCCGCGCGGGCAAATGACGGCCTATTCGAACTGCTCCCCGGCCAATCGATTCCAGCGCTCGCCGGCCAGCCCGTTGAAGAAGCCTTGCGAGCTCAGGAACGCGTTCACCAGCTCCTCGTCGCGCGAATGCACCACGGTCGAGGCCGGTTGAGTGAAGGCGACCCGCCGGCCCAGCATCGCTGCGAGCAGGGCGGGTTGCGTCCGGCCGCGCAGGCCGGCGGCGCCACGCCGCGCCGCATCGCCAATCAAGCAGTCGACGACGGAACCAGCTTGCCCCGGCAGGGCCAGAACCTGCAGCACGCGCGCCATCCTGCCCGGGCGGGTGTGATAGAGGAAGGCGCCCACCAGCCCCCCGCTGGGGCAGGAGACGGACGCGAACACGGCATCACCATAGTCCGGCTTCTGGGAAGCCTCCGCGAGGATATGCGCAAACTGCTCGGCACTCCAGTCGGGGCGGAGCGGGAACTGCCGCGTTAAAGGGTCCAAAAGAGCCGCAAAACCGGCTTGATCGATTTCGGCTACCTTGAGGCCGCCCTTGCCATTCCAGAGTTCCGGGACCCCGGACCAGCGCATCTCGTTCTCCTGCATCCGTCCGCGAAGATAGCGATCGAGTCCGCGCGCGAGCGGGTCAAGCAAGCGCACGGCGCCGGCTCGCCGCGATGCTAGATCGAGCAGGAAGGCCGAAGGTCGGATGACCCGGATCCAGTCCAGGCTGTATTGCGGCAGGGCGACCCCGCGCAGTTTCGTCCACATCTGCGTCGAGAGGGCATTTGCGGTTTCGCTGAAGGAGATGTCCTGCGGCCCGGCCAGGAATGTCCTGAGCAGCCTTGCGCCGGCCATCGGGTCGTTCGCCCGCGGTTCGACCATGAGCGAACCACAGATGGCGGCGCGCAGCTTGCACTGGCCATGCCTCATCGGCAGCACATTCACGCCGACAAAGCCTGAAATGTCGCCTTCGCTCGCAATATGGACGAGAGACGCGATCTCCGGATCGCAGACCGGGCCTTCGAGATAGTGCCAGCGCAGATAAGTCTCGAGCGCCGGAGGCGGCGGCTTGCCACCGTCCCGGAAGGTTCTTTGAAAGAGCCCGGCGACGGCCGGAATATCCGCAGCCTGCAGGGGACGAATCTGGCTCATGCCAAACTCGCGGAGGATGAGATCGCGGGCGCACCGTTCCCAAGCTTGCGAAGGAGTGCGACACGCGGCATTCCGACCTCATCCTTGGCGAATGTCACGGGTTCATAGGCCTTGGCTCTGGCTATCAGGGCAGCCACCTGGCGGTCCTGCCCCTGGCCGAACTCGAACAGCAGCCAGCCATCAGGCTTGAGGAAATCGATTGCGTCCCGGATCAGCCGCTGTTGGATCGAGATGCCGTAAGGCCCCCCGTCGAAGGCCTCGCGCGGCTCGCCCTCAAGCAGATGCGCGCTCTCGCCTTCGAGGCGCGCGGTCGAGATATAGGGCGGATTGCAGACAATCAGGTCCGCTGCGCCGATAAGCCCATCGCCCTCCAGCGCACCGAACAGATCCCCTTTCCGGATGGTGACCCGGGCCTGAAGGGCCAAGCGTTCGGCATTGCTCCGGGCGAGCGCGAACGTGCTGTCAGTCACGTCCACCCCCCAGACGCGGGCCGACGGAACTTCCGCCGCGATCGCCAGAGCAAGGTTGCCGGAGCCGCAGCACATGTCGATCACCATCGGGCCGGGCGCGCGATCGCGAAGAATCGCAAGCGCGCTCTGTCCGAGCAACTCCGTTTCCTGACGCGGCACGAGAACGCCCGGAGCCAGCTCGAGCATCACGCTCATGAAACGATGCAGGCGGGGCGTAGAACGGCCGGCTAGGGCTGCTGCTCTGTGCGGCACGGCGGTTCCTTACGTCATCCGACAGTATTGCATACACAGGACCTATCGCGCTCCGGTAAACGGCTGCTAAAGATATCGCCGCCGATACTGCGCAGCGCACCAACTCGGCCATATAGATGCGGCGTTGGTGCGCGGATATGAAATCGAGCGCATTTCGGTCTTTGAAGTTGCCGATTATAGCTGCCGGACTTGATGTCGGACAGACTCATGCGCACGCCAGCATGCGGTTGAGTACGCTGCAACCGACGGCAACCTCGGTCTGCTGAGCGGCGAACGAACGAGCCAGCAAGCTCTACATACTTCAATTGCGTCTGCCCGGGAGGCAGTCTGTGGATTCGAGGCGTGGTCTCGGCTAAGCATACCCGATGGACGACAGATCCTGGTTTATGAAATCCAGCATCGATCACGCCAAAGCAGCGCGAGCTGACAAGAACGGTGGAGGTGCTGCTTGAGGAGTTCGACGACGCGCTGAAGGAGGCTCGGCCGACTTCAAAAAGCGTGGGCGCATCCTCAAGATTATACTTTTCGGATCCTATGCGCGTGGCGGCTGGATCGACGAGCCGCATTTTCGGCAGCGGCAGAGCATCACGGGCTTCTTCAACAAGGAGCCTGACAAGGGCATGTCGGCGATCGAGTATTGCCGCACGGCGGCCCTTGGCGGTCGGCAGCGGTCGCGCCGTCGCCGACTTCGGCCGCAGATCGAAATCCCCATAGCCATCGACTGTGCCCCGCGGGTTCCTTCCTCGGGGACTTTCGTACGCCTGCCGGCGCCCGAAACTCTTCACGGAAGCAGAAGGTGCGGTTCTGAAACGAACTGGCCAGAAAAGGGCTCCCCTACCGGAAATCGGCGGCAGTCAAAGTGTAAGAGCTGCGGCGGTCGCGAGAATAGGCTTTGCTGGCAATCTTGTGAATGGATGATCGCAAGGTGTCGAAAGCTGAAAGGCATTTTGTTTCCGACGCCGTTGTCCCCACCAAGGCGATGTCCGATTTTGCCAGCGCCGCGATCTCGACGAAGAAACGCACCTCGAACATGCAGTCATGGCCGGTGAAGCGGACGGCGTTGCGGGCTTCATCGAAACTGCGGCTGGGATTGGGAAAGGAGAGCGTCATGATTGGCCCGCCGCTCTCTCGTGCGGGACAATTGGCGGCGCGGTAATCCACGCCGTGCGACGCTCGGCATTGCGCTGGTTGAGGGGGTCAACATGCGGCGTGTCGCATCGGGGCGGCTGAGGCCGGCCATGGCAACGCCGTCTCCGTGTGCCGGAATTCCCGAGAAGACGTGATAGACGGTCCAGGAACGATCCGCTTCACGCGGCGTCCGTATTGGCGATTTGTGAAGTCGCGTCCCGGCGCGCCACTTTCGTGTTCCCAAATCCGAAGCGCGGCGGCATTGCACTGCCAATCGGTTTCAGTGTTGCGGACAATCGTGACGTTGGCCTTTCCTCATTTAATCGCTTCAGAGGCGAGAACGCCCGAATAGAGCGTTGCGCCATTCGTGTCGGCGATCGTCATGGCGTCCGGCCGCTGTGGCATGTTCAGGGTCCCAGCCAAAAGCCTGGCGATTTCGATCGCATCTTCGAGGTCGGCGGCTTCCGCCGTCTCGCGGCCGAGCACGGCATGCGCATCGTCCGCTTCGCGGGTGCGATAGAATTCGATCACGATCTTCATCGCCGTCCCGTCTCGCCGTGTCAGTTCTTGCCTTTGCCGCGCGGGGCGCTGATGTTGGCGGTAAGCCTGGTCTGGGCACCGAACACGCTTTCAGGCTTAGGCAGTGCCTTTTCCAGCTTCGGCTTCCTGATTTCCCGGCTCGAGCGTTTCTGTCCCTTTGACATGTGCGAACGTCCTTTCAGAGAGTGTTATGATGTCACTGGGCGACGTGGCGACCGGTTCGAGACTGTCCTGGGTCGCCACCCGTTCATGACGTTCGCCGTCGCTGCGGATGCGGTATTGCAGCGAATCTCCCCTCGCAGGGAGCGTGGCCGTGATGCGGTAGATTTCCGCGGTCTGTGGAAACGTGCCAAAGCCGCCCTTCAGCCGGACAGCCTGTCCGACGGCAAACAGATGCGTTGCGGCTTCGCGGCGGATCGGGCGTGGGTTGCGTTGCATCAGGGTTGTGGTTTTCATCATTGTCTCTGGTCCTGCTCCAGTGCGGCTTCAAGCGATGCCGGTTCGATCGGCACCATCTGCTGCGTGGCTCCGACGGCGGAGATCGCCGGCAGGTGAATGAAGGTGGCCACGCGGCGCCATGCGATCAGCGAAGCCCCTTCGAGAGCTTCCTCGTCTTGATCGACGCGATACGCTCCAGGTGGTTGCGGCGTATCGAAGCCAGGCAGCGAAAACGCCGCCCTGAAGCGAACGATTGAAGATGTGGTGCGGCTGGTCATCAGTTGCGGCTTCCCGCGGAAACGCACGACGCCTTTCCGTATCATTCCCACTCGAACCGCCGGAGCGATGCCCGACGCTGCCAGTATATCCGTGGTCAGCGTCGGTTTCATTCCAGGGTTCGAGCGGGACGAAATGTGCGCCGGATCGGCTCATGCACTCGTTTTCGAGAATTGGTGGTGAATCGCAGGACTCTGACACAAAGCCAACTCGACCAAATCAACGAGCTTTACATATGCGCCTCAATTGCGTTGCAAACAAGGTCTCGGCGCCTTTTCTTTTTGGCTTTTAAATAACAAATCGATGTCCGTGAAATTCAAGGCGGCAGAAAGTTTTCCGCCAACGCAAATAAATTCTGCGAGGCTCGAAATTATTTCGTTCGATTGTTTGGGGCATACACGAGAATTAATTCTGACATTCCTATCTATCGAGTGCCAACGCGTCTATAGAGGAGGGGCGTGGCCGCCTGTGCCGGCCCCCAGAAAGAAAGTTCCCATGAAATTTCGGCCACTCCACGACCGCGTCGTCATTCGTCGCGCCGAAGGCGATATCAAATCCAAGGGCGGGATCATCGTCCCCGACACTGCCAAGGAAAAGCCGCAGGAGGGCGAAGTCATCGCTGTCGGCCCTGGCGCACGCGACGAAAACGGCGCGCTTGTTCCGCTCGACGTCAAGGCCGGCGACTTCATCCTGTTCGGCAAATGGTCGGGCACCGAGGTCAAGATCGACGGCGAGGACCTTCTGATCATGAAGGAAGCCGATATCATGGGCGTCATCGACAAGAGCGAGACTGGCATCATCGACAAGGGCGCTGCAACCGACAAGACCGTGGCCGTCAAGAAAGCTGCCTGACCTCATTTTCTCCGAACGAACTGGATAAAAATCATGTCTGCCAAGGAAATCAAATTCTCCACCGACGCGCGCGACCGCATGCTGCGCGGCGTCGAGATCCTCACCAATGCG
>NZ_RZQT01000218.1:0-6116 GCF_003998485.1 Mesorhizobium sp. M7A.F.Ca.CA.001.04.2.1 | reverse complement strand
CTCCCTGCCCTCAGCTAAGGTACATTTTCATCCATGGTGCTGATTTGCGCCAGTGACCCGCCGCACAGGCGGGTTTTTCGTTTGACGCTTCGTCGGCCAACGCGCCGGCAAAGGCTCCGAAGCCCGTTAACCCGGATTCGTTGTCCTGCACGGCCTGCGGCCCGCTTCATCCCCAGCCTCCATTCGCTGGCGATAAAACCGGACAACTCACGTGCTACCTAATCCGGACAACTCATGTGCTTACGACACGGCCCGCGGCCCACTTGCCTCCCACAAGCCGCTCCTGTAAGAGATCCGCCATGAACACGCGCGCCAGCAACGCTTCCCGTCCGACCGGTTTTTCCGGCGAGACCGTGCGCGCGCTGGCTTCGACCCTGCTTCTTCTCGGCCTTATCGGCGATCGCCGGGTTCGCTGAAGGAGCGCCCGGCGGTCGAACCGCCGCGCAAGCGCATGCTCCTTGGCAATCACATCAAGCGAACGAAATTCTGGTAAAGGCGCCGCTCGCCATCAATCCACCTGAAGGTGGATCCATGAGCCGCCGGGAGAAACGACGATGAACGCACGAGAAGAGATCCGCTCCGATGCCGCGGTAGCCGACACGGATTCGGCCAAAGGCATGCCCGACGCAGCCCGCAAATATCAGCCCTATCCGACCGTCGGTCTCACCGATCGCACCTGGCCTTCGAAGGTGATCGACAAGGCGCCGATCTGGTGCTCGGTCGACTTGCGCGACGGCAACCAGGCGCTGATCGATCCTATGGGCCATGAGCGCAAGGCACGCATGTTCGGCCTGCTGCTCGACATGGGCTTCAAGGAGATCGAGATCGGCTTCCCGTCGGCCTCCCAGACCGATTTCGACTTTGCCCGCTGGTGCATCGAGGAAGGCAACGTACCCGCCGATGTCTCGCTGCAGGTGCTGGTGCAGTGCCGGCCGGAGCTGATCACCCGCACCTTCGAGGCGCTGAAGGGCGCCACCAACCCGATCGTCCATTTCTACAATTCGACCAGCGAGCTGCAGCGTCGCGTCGTCTTCGAGAAGGACGTCGGCGGCATCAAGCGGATCGCCACCGACGCCGCCAAGATGATCACCGACATGGCGGCCAAGGCCGGCGGAGGCTTTCGTTTCGAGTATTCGCCGGAAAGCTTTACCGGCACGGAGCTGGAAGTGGCGCTGGAGATCTGCAACGCCGTCACCGAGATCGTCAGGCCGACCGCTGACAACAAGCTGATCATCAACCTGCCCTCGACGGTCGAGATGTCGACACCCAACATCTATGCCGATCGCATCGAGTGGATGTGCCGCAACCTCGACAACCGGGAGAACCTGCTGGTCTCGCTGCATCCGCACAATGACCGCGGCACCGGCATCGCCACCACCGAGCTCGGCCTGATGGCCGGCGCCGACCGTGTCGAAGGCACGCTGTTCGGCAATGGCGAGCGCACCGGCAATGTCGACATCGTCACGCTGGCGCTGAACATGTACACGCAAGGTGTCGATCCGTTGATCGACTGCTCGGACATCAACCGGATGAAGGACGTCTATGAATATTCGAACCAGTTGAAGATCCCCGAGCGCCACCCCTATGTCGGCGAACTCGTCTACACCGCCTTTTCCGGTTCGCACCAGGATGCCATCAACAAGGGCATGAAGGCGCTGAAGAAGGCCAATACGAGCCTGTGGGAAGTGCCCTATCTGCCGATCGACCCGGCCGATGTCGGACGCAGCTACGAAGCCATCATCCGCATCAATTCGCAGTCCGGCAAGGGCGGCATCGCCTATGTGCTGCAGGCCGATTACGGCCTCAATTTGCCGCGCAACCTGCAGATCGAGTTCAGCCAGGAAATCCAGGCGATCACCGATGCCGAGGGCAAGGAAGTGCCGGCCAGGCGCATCTACGAGCGCTTTCTCGAGACCTATGTCGACCAGCCCGGCGCGCGGTTGAAATTCCTCGATCACCACACCTATCCCAGCACCGAGATCAAGGGCCGGCGCGTCGTCGAGGCGGTCATCCTCGACAACGGCAAGGAACTGACGATATCGGGCACAGGCACCGGCCCGATCGACGGCTTCGTCGATGCGCTGTCACGTCATCTCGGTGTCGAGATGTCGGTGCTCGACTATTCCGAGCACTCGATGCAGCGCGGCTCGAACGCGTCGGCCATTTCCTATGTCGAGATGGAATATCCCGGCGGCAAGCTGTTCGGCGCAGGCATCAACACCAACATCGTCGCCGCCTCGCTGGAAGCAGTGATGTCCGCCGCCAACCGTATCGTCGGCAAAAAAGCCGGCTGACGCCCGACGGGAACAAAGATCGGAACCGTCCCAATCTGGTGATCGGTTCCGACCTTTCGGGCCGTTAACCACCGCGGAATTATCCGGTGGGTACGTGATCGCATAATGGGGTGTATACTTGTGTGGTGGTGCGGGACCTATATGATCGCGCCTCAACCTGTGCCGACTTCGAGAGGATCGACACTTGCAGCATGCCACGCCTGCCGCCCCCGCAGTGCGCGAGACACTGGAGCGACTGCTTGCCAGCCAAACGTTCGGCCGATCCGAACGCGCGCGCAAGCTGCTACGTTATCTTGTCGAACGTGAACAGGCCGGCCAAGCCGACAGGCTCAAGGGCTTTTCCATTGCCATGGATGTTTTCGGCAAGGACGGCGATTTCGACCCGTCCACCGATGCCGTGGTGCGGGTGCAGGCAGGCAGGCTGCGCGAGCTTCTGCAGCACTATTTCGCCAATGAGGGAATTGCCGAACCGGTCCGCATCGCCATTCCGCGCGGCGGCTATGTTCCTGCCTATGAATCGAATGCGATCCGCCTGCCGGATATTGCCGAGGCTGTTCCCGAACTCAGGCTGGACGGCGCCGCATCCGCCGATCGGTCAAACGAAGCCGGCACGGGCACGCCGGAGGCGATGTCTCTGACTTCCGTACTGACTTCGCCTGCCCCCTCGGTGGCGCGCCATCTCCGCTTTTTCTGGATGGCGATCGCCCTGGTCATCGCCATGCTGGGCGTACTGATCCTTCGCCAGGGCAGCACTGCCTTGCTGGCAGGCGGCGACATCTCGGCAACGCCGGAGACCGCTGGCGCAACCGCAAGCATCACATCGTCGGCAAGGGCTGACGCCCTGCCGCAAGTCTATATCGGACTCAAGGCTGACGGCCCCGACGCCAGCCGTGTCGCCGCATCGCTGCGCGCCGGCCTGAGTGGCTTCGATACGATCGACTTCATTGGTCGCGACACCGTCAACGATCCAGCCGACGACGCTGCGAGCTTCATATTCGACATCCTGCCCGGACCGGACGCGGGCGATATCACGATAGAACTGCAAAGCATGGCGTCCGGACGGGTGCTTCTATCGCGCAATCTCACCCCTGCCGACAGCGCACCTGCGGCGGTCGAAGACCGTATTGCCGACATGCTGAGCTCGGCACTCCCCGCCTCCGGCACCATCTACAACTATATCGAGCAGACCGGCACGCCAAACGGTCTGACGCAGTGCCTGCTGCTCAACGGCAAATATTACCTCGACCAGAACGCCAGGACCCATGAGGCGGCCTATCGTTGCCTCGAGAAGCTGGCCAATGGTGGAACCAAGTCCTCACTCGTCTATTCGGAACTTGCTTCCCTGCATCTCGAGGCGGTGTCCGATCATTACGCCTATCCGCCCAACGCGACGATTGAAACAGCCGTCGAGTTTGCCCATCGCGGCGTGCAGATGGGTCCGACCAGCCCTTATGCGCATCGCGCCTACGGCTATGTCAGTTCGCGCCTCGGCAATACGGACGAATCAATCCGCTGGATGCGCAAGGCCTATGAACTCAACCCCTACGATCTCGGCATGGCCGCCGCTTACGGCTACGGGCTGATCTTCGCCGGACGATACGCCGAGGGAACGCCGATCCTCGATCATGCGGCGGAGACCTTCAGCGGACACCCGACATGGTGGGACTATGGGCTGTTCGTCGGTGAGCTCATGCTCGGCGACACGAACAAGGCAGTCGCGGCCAGCATGGCACTGAGAACGACGGCAACGAAATCACACTATCTGGCGGCACGGCTGATCGGCGCCAAGGCTGCCGGACAGGACCATCTGGTGAGCACGCTGCTGAAACAGTTGACCACCGAGTTCCCCAAATTTGCCGCCGATCCGCGGGCGACTTTCGTCGAGCGGAAATATCCGGCCGACCTGACCGCCCGGCTGGTTCAGGCACTGCGCGCTGCCGGGCTCGGCAGCCCGAGCTGACACCATCGACGTCCGCGGACTGGCTGCGCCGTGTCCCGATGGATTTACTGCGCTCCGATCGCCGAAAGTCGATTGATCCCCAAGTTCTGTACACAACCGTACAAATCGCGAAAATTTTACTGGTCATCATGTCGGACTAGGAGCAATTCAGCCACGATTGGTGTCGCGCATTCTGCAATAACAAAAAATCAGCTTTCATGACCGCATCACTTTTTGCCGCCGAAGAGGGTGTTGGCTCGAAGGCCATCGTCCTGCTGCACGGTTTCGGCGGCTGCCACGATGTATGGCGCGAGGTGATTTCCGCTCTGACGCCTTCCACGCATACGCTGGCCTATGATCTGCCTGGGCATGGGATGTCGCTCGACTTTCCCGCCGCCGGTCCGGCCAGGGTGGCGGCCAAGGCCGTGCTGACCGACCTCTCGGAGCGTCGGCTGAAGCGCGTTCATCTCGTGGGCCACTCGATGGGTGGTGCCGTGGCGGCGCTGATGGCGCTGGCCGAGCCCGAAAAGATAGCCTCGCTGACGCTTCTGGCGCCGGGCGGCCTTGGCCCCGAAATCAACGGGCCGCTGTTGCGCCGCTATGCCGAAGCCGCGGATCGGTCCGAGATCCGCTCCTGCCTCTCCCAGATGTCGGGACCTTCTGCCCTGCCGCTCGAACATACGGTGGACATCCTTTGGGAAATGCGCAGGCGACCCGGCCAACTCGAAAAGCTGGTCGGGATCGCGGCCGCCATGACCGTGGACGATCGGCAAGGCGTCATCCCGCACGATCGCCTCGATCGGCTGAACATGCCGGTAATGGTGGCATGGGGAACCAGCGATGCGGTGCTGCCCTTTACCCAGGCGGATGACCTGCCGGCGCATTTTCACGTGCACCACGTGCTGGAGGCGGGCCATATGCTGGCCGAGGAAGCACCCGACCTCGTTGCCGAGATCATTCGCCGCAACACCAGCCGCCGCGCCAGGCCGCACCGCCAGAAATTCGCCGCAGCAGCAAGCTGACCTTTTCGCGCACGACGACCCTCCTGAGCATCCCGACGCCGTCGATCTCGCCAGTGCATTTTGCCGGCGGCTGTGTTAACCCAGTGTTAACCAAACCCACGAGGCAGACGCCGATGAAGGAAGCAGGCGAGAAGACCATCGACCAGTCGAAGAAACTGTCCGATGCCATCCGTGATGTCAAAAATGCCTTCGCCGACCGCGACGATGTCGTCGTCGACATGCGCGAGGCGCATCGCATGCGTCTCGATCTGCTTGCCGCCGAGCTGGCGCCGGTTTTTGCCGATGTTCCGGCCGACATGGACAATTTCGACTTTGTCGTCTCGTCGGGCTTGCAGCCGCGCCTGTGGATCGACGCCATCAGCCATGTCGCCATGGGGCGCGACCGCCGCACCTATCGCTTCCTCAAGGACACCCGCATCGGCCGGGTGGTGCTTGCCGAATCCACTGAGATGAAATCGGTTGCCGATTCCGTGACGCGCTATGTCGCCGAGCGCATCGTCGAGCGTCAGAGGATGCTGGAAGGCGGCGTCGAACCCGCCGTCGCCGGCCTGAAACGTGCGTATGTGCCAGAAGCCGAACCGCCGCTGCGCGCGACGGAGCGCGGCAAACGCTGGTCGGCCCTTCTGTCCGGGCTTGGCCTGGTCGCTGCCGGCGCACTGGTCGGCCTTGTGGTGTCGGTCGTCCTGTTCTGGGACCGCATCGTGGCCATGGTTGTCAATTTGCGGCCATAGCGGCCTCGGCGCCAAGCTCCACCGTCTGCAGATCGGATGGCGGTATGGACGGCCCGGTCAGGCCGCGCCGTGTCAGCCGGATCCGCCAGTTTCCCTTTTCACCGTCAATGTCGAACAGATTATACTGCGC
>NZ_RZQT01000217.1:0-6207 GCF_003998485.1 Mesorhizobium sp. M7A.F.Ca.CA.001.04.2.1 | reverse complement strand
GCCTCGGCCTCGGCGCACTGATTTCGGGATTTCTGGCTGAATACGAGCCATGGCCGTTGCGGCTGATCTTCATCGTCTATCTGGCAGCACTTGTGGTGGTGACGATCCTGGTCTGGCGCATTCGCGAAACGGTGGCGAAGCCGGACGGCCTCGGGGGGATCTCCTTGCGGCCGCGACTTTCCGTCCCGGAGGAAATCCGTGCGCGCTTCGTCGCGCCGGCGGTGACCGGCTTCGGCGCGATGGCGCTGGTCGGGTTCTACGCCGCGTTGGCGCCGAGCATCCTGGCGCAGCAGCTGCATGAGACCAACCATGCCGTCGCCGGCGCGCTGTTCTTCGAGCTGGCGATCGTCACCGCGATCAGCATTGTCGTTCTGATGCACATGAAGAGCAGCAAGGCGATGCTGGCTGCGCTGGCATTGATGATCCCAAGCGTCTCGTTGGTGATGGCGGCGCAGATATTGGCCTCGATGGCACTGATGGTTGCTGCGACGGCCTGTTGCGGCGTTGCGGCGGCGCTTGGTTACCGTGGCGGCCTGCAAGTGGTGAACGAGATCGCGCCCAAGGATCGTCGCGCCGAAGTGGTGTCCAGCTTCTTCATCTGCTGCTTTGTCGGCAACGCCTTGCCCGTCATCGGCATCGGCATCGTTTCGACCTATGCCAGTCCCGTCGCTGCCAGCCTGGCGTTCGCCGGCATGATCGTGGCGTTTTCGTTGGTGGCGCTGGCTTTTGGGCTGAAACGGCGTTGAGGCCTGGAGCGGTCCAGCGGAACCGGGCTTCAGCCGTTCGGTGTTTCAGGCGAAAGATGCGCGCGTCCGCGCGGCACGCCAAGACCGGTGTCCGGCGGCTCGCCGGCGGCCGGCCTGTCCTCGATCATGTGCGTGGTGCGCCAGCGGCCGAAACGATAGTAGGCCGCCGCCAGTACAAGCGAGCTGATCGAACCCGCCGGGAAGCTCCACCACAGCGCTTCCTCGCCGATCACGCCACGCATGAAATAGGCAAAGCCGGTGCGCACGACCAGCACCGAGATGACCAGGATGATCAGCGGCGGCATCACGGCACCCGTGGCTCGTACGGTGGCAAACAGCACGATGGTTATGCCGAACAGGATGAACGACCACGAGGCGACATTGTTGATGTGGACGGCGATGTCGATCGCCGCGCTGTCGCGGCTCAGGAACAGGCTCAGCACCGAACGGTCGAAAACCGACAGCACGGCAACCAGCGCGCCGGTCAGGACCAGGTTGAAGCCGACGCCGGAGGCGGCGATGCGGCCGATCCGGTCCCAGCGCCCGGCGCCGACATTCTGCGCCGCCATCGAGGAAACGGCGGCGCCGATGGCGAGCGCCGGCATCTGGATGTAGGTCCACAGCTGGGCGGCGATGCCGTAGGCGGCGGCGACCTGTGAGCCGTAGGAATTGACGATGCCCATCACCGTCAGTGCCGCCGCCGAAATGACGATCATCTGCAGGCCCATCGGCACGCCCTTGAAGACGACGATGCGCAGCAAGGTGGGATCGGGCCGCAACAGAGCGAGATTGGCGCCGGCCAGCCGCAGCGGATGCTTGCGCACATAGAGAACGATCAGGATGGCGATCACGCTTACCGTCTGGCCGATCAGCGTGGACGTGGCGGAGCCCGCGATGCCGAGTTCGGGAAACGGTCCGATGCCGGCGATGAGCAATGGGTTGAGCACGATGTCGAGGACGACGGCCAGCGCCATGAAGAAGAAGGGGGTGCGTGAATCGCCGGCACCGCGCAGCACGGTCATGACGAAGGACAGAAGGTTCATCATCGGCACGGCGACGAAGATGATGCGCAGATAGGAGCGCGCCAGCGGCAAGGCGTCGGCCGGTGTGCCGAGCGTGTTGAGAATGGCGTCAACCCAGATCCAGCCGCAGACCGCGAAGATAACCGAGACGAGGAAGAAGAACGTCGCGCTGGTGCCGACAATGCGGCGCGCCTCGGGCAGGTCGCGGGCACCGACCGACTGGGCCACCAGGATGGTGGCCGCCATGCCGATGCCGAACACGGTGCCGAGGATCAGGAACAGGACGAGGTTGGCGTTAGAGGTGGCGGTCAGCGCCGATTCGCCGAGAAAACGGCCGACCCAGACGGCGTTGATCGAGCCGTTGAGCGACTGCAGCACGTTGGAGCCGAGCACCGGCAGGGCGAACAGCAGAAGCGTGCGCGGGATCGGGCCGCTGGTCAGGTCGCCGGTGCGCCGGCGCGCGGGCATTTTTTCGTCCATGGCGGGCAACTCGGCGGATGGTGATTTGGATCCAGTCCACGATGATATCGCAGGCGGGACCGAGATGCACCCTTGCGAACGCGCCGCACTGAAAGCCGCTGCTTCGTTCATGCCCAGCCGCGAGCCCCAGCGGACGCGCCAAGCGCGCCCGCCCGGGCAGTGGTGGTTACTTCCTGGCGAGACCCGGCAGCGTGACCTGATAGACCAGGAACATGGTGTCGACATCGGCGCCGTCTTCCGCCTTGTAGGGTGCGCCGACCTGAAAACCGTCCTGGGCGAGGAAGTCGTTGTCGTTGGCGACGAACAGGAAGTAGTCGTCGGGCAGCTTCGGATCGAGAACGCTGACCACCGACATCGCCTCCCACTTCTCCGACAGGTTGTTCTTGTCGTTCGGCGCGCCATTGTGCAGGCCGAAGCGGCCGAGTTCGCCCTTGTCGTTGATGTCGATGAACGGCGTCAGCTTGGCCGGCATCACCGACGGGTCGAGCACGCCCTTGGGCGCCAGCGGCTTGTCGGCGGCATCGAAGGCGCCGCCGGCGATGTCGGTCGCGGCCGAGACGTCGACGACGAAGATCTGGCGCACCAGCGAGGTGTCGCCCTTCAGCCCCTGGCCGTTGCCGCTGTCGCGCGCCAGCATCAGGAAGGTCTTGTCGGAGAGCGCCACGATCTCGCTCTGCGCGGCGATCTTGGTCTTGCCCTTGGCATCCTTGAACACCGGCAACGGCACGACATACTCATGCGCCAGTTTGAGGTGGGCGAGGTCGGACGCGTCATAGACCAGCGCACGCGTGTTCTGGCGCGTCGCGGGCGAATCGCCGCCATCCTGCCGGGGCGCCGATTGCAGCACCGCGATCAGGAACTTGCCGTCCGGCGTCATCGCCATTCCCTCCAGGCCCTGGTTGTTCTGGCGGCCGGTCTCGGGGTCCTTCGGATCGGGCTCGGCGGCACCGGGTCCCGGATTGTCCGAGGCGAAGTTCGGCGTGCCGTGGCGCATCGGCACGAAGGCGGCCGGTGGCTGGGTTGCCGACAGCAGATGCCCGTCGGCGGAAAACCGATAGATGTTCGGGCCGTATTCGTCGGAGATGAACATCGAACCATCGGGCAGCCGCACGATCGCCTCGTTGTCGAGCGCCAGCTTGCCATTGTCGGCTTGCGGCAGGATCGGCATGTCGCCGCTTGCCGCGCGCACGCCGTTGAGTGGGTCGAGGCCTGTGGCATCAGCCCCCTTGTCGTCGGTGAGAAGCATGGTGTCGGCGAGCGTTGCCTTGACGCCCGTCTGCTCCTGGCCGGCAGCAGGTGCCGCGCCCGGTGCGACCGGAGCAAATTCGATGGCGATCGTGTTGAGGCGCGGCCGGTAGTCGGTGGTGCCGACGACATTGTAGCCACGGTCCGGCAACAGCCAGAGCGAACCCCTGTAGCCGGCGGTGTCATGCGTCCAGCCTGATGCGTCGATCGCCATGCCGGAACCCGAGCCGAAGGTCTCGCCGAACTTGTCGCGCTGAGCGGCCGGGATGCGGCCGACGCCGACCAGCCCCTTGTTGACGAGGCCGCCGACGGTCGCGGTGCTGTCGGCGAGCGCCGGCGCCAAGGCGGTGAACAAGGCCAGCGCGACGCCAAGCGACGCGGGTCGATACAGGTGCTTCATGGATAATCCTCTTTGTGACGGATGTGCCGGAGCGGCCGCGGGACGAAAAACTGAAAGAGGTGCGACATCGATGATGCTGCGCAAGCCTCCCCGAAATGCGGTCTACGGCGCGAACATGATGCTTGCGTGACAGCGCGCAGTGCATGCCGGCGGTCGACGAAAAACGATGCGCGCGCCGGCACTGGACACTTATGTCTAGTAGATATATGCTCCAGTCTTCGGACCAACCGTGGAGGGGAAGCCTTGAAGTCGCACTACCGCGCAGTCGTCATCGGAGGTGGCGTGGTCGGAGCCTCGGTGCTCTATCACCTGACGCGGTTCGGCTGGAGCGATGTGGCGCTGATCGAGCGCGCAGAACTGACGGCCGGTTCGACCTGGCACGCGGCGGCAGGCTTCCATGCGCTCAACGCCGATCCCAACGTGGCGGCGCTGCAGGACTACACCATCAATCTCTACCGGGAGATCGAGGCCGAATCCGGCTGGGATATCGGCCTGCACATGACGGGCGGCGTCAACATCGCCAGCGATCCCGCGCGCTGGGAGTGGCTGAAATCAGCCTGGGCCGTGTTCCAGTCTGTCGGCATCGAGACCGCGCGCCTGGTCACGCCCGACGAGATCAAGGCGATCTGCCCGATCGTCGACGTCACCGGCGTGCTAGGCGGCCTGCATGATTCCAACGAGGGTCACCTCGACCCGTACGGCACCACGCATGCCTATGCGGGTGCTGCGAAGAAGCGCGGCGCCGACATCATCTTGCGCAACCGGGTCGTCGAGCTGAAAGCACGTGCCGACGGGCGCTGGGACGTCATCACCGAGCAGGGCACCATCATCGCCGAGCATGTCATCAATGCCGGCGGGCTGTGGGCGAAGCAGCTCGGCCGCATGGCCGGCGTCGACCTGCCGGTGACGCCGATGGAGCACCACTATTTCATCACCGATGACATTCCGGAGATCGCAGCACTTGACAGGGAAATCGGCATCGCCGTCGATCTCGACGGCTTTTCATACCTGCGGCAGGAGCGCAAGGGTGTGCTGCTTGGCGTCTATGAGCAGAACCCAAAGCACTGGAACATGGACGGAGCGCCGTGGGACTACGGCATAGAGCTGATCCCGGAAGACATCGACCGCATCAGCCCGGAACTCGCCAAGGCGCATGAGCGCTTCCCTTGCCTGGCGACGGCCGGTATCCGCAAATGGGTCAACGGCGCCTTCACCTTCACGCCGGACGGCAATCCGATTGTCGGGCCGGTGCGCGGCCTGAGGAACTACTGGGTCGCCTGCGGCGTCATGGCCGGTTTCAGCCAGGGCGGCGGCGTCGGCAAGTCGCTGGCCGAATGGATGATTTTCGGCGAACCGCAGGCCGACATCTTCGGCATGGATATCGCTCGCTACGGTGCCTTCGCCGCCAACCGCGAATATCTCAGGCAGACGACGCGCCAGTTCTATTCGCGCCGGTTCGTCATGACCTTTCCCAATGAACGGCTGCCCGCCGGCCGGCCGCTGAAACGCCCCGGCGCCTATGACGGCATGAGCGCGGCGGGATGCGAATGGACGGCTTCCTGGGGGCTGGAAATCCCGGCCTATTTCGCGCCGATGGGATTTGCCGAGAGCACGACGCTGCGGCGCTCCAACGCCTTCGACATCGTCGGCGAGGAGGCGCTGCAGGTGCGGCGCGCCGCCGGCCTGGTCGATATCTCGGCCTATGCGCGCTATGCGGTGTCGGGGCTGGGTGCGGAGGCGTGGCTGGACCGGCTGCTCGCCTGCCGATTGCCGAAGCCGGGGCGGGCCGGCCTGGCGCCGATGCTCGGCCATGACGGACGGCTGAAGGGCGACCTCACCGTCTTCAACTGGGGCGGCGGCTCTTATTGGCTGATGGGCTCCTACTATCTCCGGGAATTCCACATGCGCTGGTTCGAGAGCCATGCGGCGGAGGGCGTCACCATCGCCGACCTCTCCGACACGATGAGCGGCTTCCTGCTCACGGGGCCGAATGCGCGGGAGATTCTGGAGCGCACGACGCATCAGGATGTTTCCGGCGCAGCATTGCCGTTCATGGCCTGTGGCGCATTCGACATCGGTATGGTGCAGGCACGTGTGGCGCGGCTGTCGATCGCGGGCGAACTCGGCTTCGAAATCAGTTGCCCCGTGACCATGCACGCCACTCTGCGCGACACGCTGCTGGCTGCGGGCGAGGATCTGGGCCTTGCTGAAATCGGCTACTATGCGCTCAATGCGCTGCGGCTGGAGAAGAGCTTTGGCATCTGGTCGCGTGAATTCACGCAAGGCTATACGCCGGGCCAGACCGGTCTCGACC
>NZ_RZQT01000216.1:0-6616 GCF_003998485.1 Mesorhizobium sp. M7A.F.Ca.CA.001.04.2.1 | reverse complement strand
TGGCCATACGACGGAACTTTGGATCGAACGGCTCACCGCTATCGCCTTCTCCATATTTGTTGCGAAGAGCTCTAAGACGTTCGTCGTCCCATGCCATTTGCCTACTATCTCCCTGTGGGCGCGGCCTCTTTTCCAGAGTCTTGGGTCGGATCTGGGCGAGCTCCCCGTTTGGTGCCGATTTGAACTCACTGCGCCGAATAAGACCCGATATCGATGCCTTGAGCTGCGAGGTCATCCGCGATGCGGCCGCGTAGGCGAGTGAGATCGTCCACGGGAATGTTCTTAAGACGCCTGATTTCATCGCCAGTCAGCGGCGGGCCAATGTCACTGATTGAGCGATCGCTCCAATGATCGAGCGCCCAGTTCAGTAGCTGGGCGATCTGACTATCCGACAGGCCGGAGTTCTCGATGCCCGGCACATTGGCGAGAAACATTCGCCCCTCGGGATGCAGGAGCAATTTGTTGATGCCCGCGAGCCCGGGCACACGGCCGGTCTTCGAGCCACTACCGTCGATGCCATGACAGCCAGAGCAACGCAGCAGGTAGAGGGTCTGCGGGGAATCGCTGCCGGGAAACGCGTGCCCCGTGAAGCTCAGCAGTCCCGCGCTTACCATGCCGGTCAGGAGGGTTAGCGGGATACCCATGCGTGGTCAGCCGCCCGCCGACACGCCGATCACGGCAGCGACAGTACAATGATAAATGCCTCGGTCATTGGCCATACACCAGTTTATATCGTTATGGACGCCCATGCGGTATCCTGGTCGCTCGCCGACGTTGTAGTTACAAGGACAGCGCCCGCAGGACGTCACTCCGCAGCAGTCGTTGTAACTGATGAGATAGGCCTTGCCGTCGTGGGCGTTTTGGCAGGTTCCCACCCAAGTGACGGCGGAGGCTTCCGACCCCGGCGGGCAGGATGAGACCGTCCCGCCGCAGCAGGTGCATAGGAAACCGTCAAGGGCGCAATAGCGCCAGTATTCGCACGCCGTATCGTCGTCCGCGCCCTGCGCATGCGCGCGTCCGCCGCTTCGATTGAAGGGCAGCATGGGCAGCGTTGTTCCGCCAACCAAGGCTCCACCTAGGATCGACAGAAAGTTGCGTCGTCCAAATCTCTGAGCGGAGCGCCGGATTCCGGCCTCCGAAAAGTCGTCGAAAGCGGTAATGAGCCTGGAAAACTTCTTCAACATGTGTGCCCCCAAAGAATCTCGACGTTCATTTTACGGCCGCCCTGTCCAGATAATGCTGGATTGACGGCGAACCGATTTCCTTCGCGATGAAAAGGCTCTCGAGCTGTTCGCGATTGTTTACCAAGCCCTTCGCGCGGACTACACGGGATCCATCGATCAGCACTGCGAAGGGGAGCCGACTGATACGAAACATCAAACCAAGGTCACGAGATAGAATATAAGGAAAGTCTCCAAGGCCGCGCTCGCGAACGAAACGCTCGTGGACGGTGCGTTCGCCGTCGCTGGCGAGCACCACGTCAAGCCAGCCCGCTTCCGCCGTCCGGGCCGATTTAAGGATGGGCAAAAGTCGCTTGCAGACGGGGCAGTCCGGCGAAACGAAAAAGAAGAGCTGGCTTCGGTCCCCGGCGACACCGACGGCGATCAAGCGGCCGTCGAGCGTCGTCAGGTCCATCTTGGGAACTGAATCGCCGATGCGGGGGCCTGAATCAGTGATGAGCGCCCCCATCGGTGCGACCCGCTCAAACAGGACTCCCACCTGCCGGGCGAGCGCCAGAACGACGATCAACAAGGCGGTCACAAGGAGCCCTAAAATGAAGACTGTGACAGCCAGCGCCTGATGTGTCATGTTCGCCCCTTATATCCGCGGCGGTAGGCGCCGACTGACCGTACATGTGAGAAGGTCTGCAGCAGCCTCTCGCAAACGAGCAAAAGCAGCCAAGCCGCCCCGAGGACCGTTGGCATCAGCATTACATCAGATACATCGAACGGCCGGACCACCACCGGCGCGGCGGCGACTCCAGCAAAGCCGGCAAGCAGGACGTTGCGGCCAACAAGTATCCAGGAGATGCTCTGACCTGGGCCGCCGCAGCCGCAATCAATGCTTGTGCGCCCACGGGCCAGATTGATCGCCATCGCTGCGCCATAGGCCAATAAAAGCAACGCCGCCGCCAGCGTTCCGACGCCTCTAAAGCCCGGCGTGAGCAGCGATGCCAGCGTGAGACTTTCGGCGCAGGTCAGCGCGGCAGTGACAGGACCGGCCAATCGCTCCGGCGCGATACGATAATCGATGACCGTTTGCCGCAACTTCCCGTAATCTGTAATTTTGTGAAGAATGGCGCGCGCGAACACCAAAACGAGGAGTCCGATTGAGGTGCCGACGGCCAGGGGATCGAGTTCGTGCATGGCGCTCAATCTGCCTCGACCTGGACGACGGTCTCACCCACCTTCTCGACATTTGTCTCCGTCAGCGCAAACTCCGCTGCAGGATCAGCGATGTAGCGGGTCACCGTAGTTTCGATTGGGTTGATGGCAAACAGGGTTGGTGTTTCGGCGGTGGAGACAGTCAAGGAAGTCGCTGCTGTGGTAGGTGAACGCGATAGCAATGCCTTTTTCCGCACGTCGAAGGCCCAAATTTCCTCCGCCGGGTTCTTGTGGCTGCCCTCCGCACCGCCGGAATGCATCAGCACAAAAAGCACGCCGGAACCGGAATGATAGGCGATCGGCTGGGCCCCCCCTGGGCGCCAGCTGCCTTCCACTCCTTCGTTGAGCGGGAACCTCTCGAGCAGCTCCACGGTCTCGCCTTCCGACTTGACCCTGTACACCGTGCCACCGTAGGAGATGAACAGCCAACTCTGGCCGTCCCGCTCGGCGTGGCTGAACAATGCATCCTCGTCGGCGTCGAAGAGCTTTGTGCTCGACTTGCGCTCGGCACTCTTGCCGTCCTGCGACAGCGTGTAAGTGCCGAAGGTGCCGTCACCACAAATCGTGGAAAAGCGTAACGGATTTCCCGCTGCCGGATAGGTGCCGTAGCAGCCGTCGTTCGAAATCTCGGCAGTGGCCGCCTTGGCATTCATGTCTACGACAGTGATGGAAGTTGCCGGCGTGGCATTCTGGATGAAGACGAAGCGATCATCGGCGGAACCCTGCATGAGCGGCCGATAGCTCCCAGCTTGCGCACGAGTCTTCGGAATCTCGATTTCTTCCTTGAGCGCAAGGCTCGAGGCATCATAGATCTGGAGGAGATCAAAGCGCTCGCCACGCGTCAGTTTCGAGTAATACGTGGTGGCGACGTAAATTTCGCTTTCGTGGTGGGGAAGGTAAATCATCCCGTCTAAGCCAGTGCTGACAATCCCCAGAAATTTAAGATCGTCGGTTCTGAGAATATACAGGCGACCATCAACATTGTGGCTGGCAGCCATATCGGCCAGATAGACTTTCTTGGTGCCGGTGGGGATCGATTCGACCGTAACCTCCTCCTGCTCAAGTTGTTGTGGGTGGGCTGCCAAGGCAGTGGTAGCGATTGCGGCGACAATAGTAAAAAGACCAGCCGCCGCAGTGAAATCTGGTCGACGGCTTTCCACTGCCGGAAAGCCTTCAATGGTCCGTCTCAATGTTCTTCGCAATGCCGTATCTCCCCGTTCGATCTTCACACGATCCGCGTCCAAGGCGTCGTCCATCACATGCAGCGTGGAAGCTGCGGCGGGAGCCTGCCCTGAAAGCCACCCGCAAGGCAGGACTTGCCCGCATATCGGTGTTCCCATCGCGATGACCCACGACATGAAGGTCGGTCGCCTGGCTTCTGCCGCCTCGCAACGAGGGAGTTTCAAAAACCGTGCCTATTGCGGGAAAAAAGGTTTCAGAAGAAATCCCATGCATACATTCAATGACTTAACGGGAGTGCAGCAGGAGCTAGACCGAACAGCCCTCGGTGTCGCGGACTCGACAAACTCGACAGTTGGTGTCGGTTGCCCGCCGTTCCCAAGCGGCGGATACGACTCTGCCGAGAGAAAATGGAAGCCGCCCTCATTGAACAGCGCTCCGCTTTCGCTTCAGACAAGCCCCTTCATCAGCTCCAGCGCCTGTCGCTCGAACATACGGCGGTAAAGGCCGTTGTCTAGGCGGATCAGGGCAGCATGGTTGCCTTCCTCGATGATGCGGCCGCGATCGAAGACGAGCAGTCTCTCGAGCACACGTACCGTCGAGAGCCGGTGGGCAATGACCAGCGTCGTTCTGCCGACCATTAGCCGTTCCATTGCCTTCTGGATCAGCACCTCCGATTCCGAATCGAGATTTGAGGTCGCCTCATCCAGGATCAGGATCGGTGCATTCGCGAGGAAGGCGCGTGCGATCGCCACCCGTTGGCGTTCCCCGCCGGAAAGTTTCATGCCGCGTTCGCCCACCAGCGTCCCATAGCCCTTCGGCAGGCGTGTGATGAACTCATGCGCGCTGGCGAACTGTGCCGCTTCCTCGATCTCGGCCTTGCTCGCACCGGGCCGGCTGTAGGCGATGTTCTCGGCAAGCGACCTGTTAAACAGGACCGGCTCCTGCTGCACGATCGCGATCTGCGAACGAAGCGACGCCTGGGTCACTTTGGAAATGTCCTGGCCGTCTATGAGGATCCGGCCGCCGTTCAGGTCGTACAGCCTCTGGATGAGCTTCACAAACGTGGTCTTGCCGGATCCGGAGGGACCCACCAATCCAACCCGCTCACCGGCCTTAATTGATGCCGAGAAACCGCTATAGAGCCACGATATATTGTTGCTATATTGGAAATAAACGTTCTCGAAGTCGATACGTCCCTTCGTGATCCCGATCGGCTTGGTTCCCAGACGGTCGGCAACGCCGAGCGGCTGTCTGTGGACATCGACCAACTCCTCCATGTCGTTGACCGAGCGCTGGACGTTGCGGACATGCATGCCGACATCGCGCAGATAGCCCTGCAGCACCAACCAGGAGGTGACTACGAAAGCGACATCGCCCGGGGTTGCCCGGCCGTGCGACCACAGAAGCAGGGCATAGCCGATCACCGCCGCCTCCAGCACGAGCAATGTGACGCCTTGGGTCGCGCTGTTGATCGTCTCGCGTATCCAGGCCCGACGCGTCCGATGCCGCCACTTCGTGATGACCTTCGCAAGGTACTCGTCTTCCCGCACCTCGGCGCCGAAGCCTTTGACCACCGCGTTGCAGTTGATCGCGTCCGCGAACTCACCCCCGAGTCGGGTATCCCAGCTGTTAGCGAGGCTCGCCGCCGGCGCGACATAGCAGAGCGACAGCGCGATCGTCAGTGCGAGATAGACGAGCAAACCGCAGGCGAGGATCAGGCCCATGCTCAGCCAGTACCAGCCAAGCAGCACGGTCGAACCGACGAGCGTGATGAGCGAAGGGAACAGCGCGACCAGGATTGTGTCGTTCAAGAGATCAAGCGCCCACATGCCGCGAGTGATCTTGCGCACCGTTGAGCCGGCGAAGCTGTTCGCATGCCAGTCGGTCGAAAGGCGCTGAACGTGGCGGAACGCCTCGCTCGAGATATCGGACATCATCGTCAAAGTCAGACTGATGCTGCCGATGAAGGCGACTTGACGCATGATGGCGGCGCCGAGCGCGAGCGCAATCAGCATGGAGAAACCTGCAAGGGCAGCATTCCATGCTATCACTTCGACGGCAGCACCGTAGGTCACAGCATCGACGAGACGGCCCAAATAGAGCGGCGTCAAGGTGTCAGCCACCGTTGCTGCAAGCACAGCCGCCATGATGCCTGCGAGCCGGACCGCCTGTCGGACCCAATAGCGAGTGATGAAAGCGAACACGTCGCGAAAAGCGCGGCCGCGCAGACCGACATTGAAACCACTCATAAGTCTAATACGAGCGCTTCGAAACGCTCGGTCCCAACAAAGCTGAATTGAAACTCCCATCCGAGGACGAAAACGGCCTCTCAAAATGCGATTTGGCACGGACCTGACATGCTGCCTCCCTTCGTTACGTCGACGACGTGTCACCCACGACATGGATTTCGGTCGGCAGTTCGTGCCGGCTTGCAATAAGGGAGAATCAAAAGTCGTGCCAACTGCGTGAAAAGAGTCTTCGAAGAATCGTCAGAATCGTTCTACATATTATTCAGAGGCTTAAATGAGAGTGCAGCAGTAAGCCCCGGAAGCGAGACCGACCATCACCGTGGCGCGGACTCGACAACCCAACAGAAGGTATCGATTGCCCAGCATCGTGCATGAATAGCGGACAAGATCCCTCCGCGGGGAGGAGGACCAGCAGCAGCACGATCGCGGGAAGACTCCGAAAAGCTCTCTCAGATCGACTAGTCAATCGACGGTGCCGCTCTCAAGAGCATGGTATGACGAATCCGATTGCGGCTGACCTGATGCGGTGGACGGCCTCCGCTCCCGGCATCGCAATGTGCCAAAGTGTGGCTGTCGAAAGTCACATAAGGGAGAGCCGTGATCGTGTCCCAGGGAGTGGTGTAGCTGACGGCTTGGTCGCCGCGCTCTCCGGCATGAGGCCGGGCTGATCAGCATGCGACGGCTGGCAGGCTGATGAGAGGATCATCGCTCATTTGGCTGATGGTTTCCAGCGTCATGTATCTGGCGCGTTGCACGGCCCATTCGTCGTTCTGTTCGAGCAGGATCGCGCCAACCAGGCGG
>NZ_RZQT01000215.1:0-6709 GCF_003998485.1 Mesorhizobium sp. M7A.F.Ca.CA.001.04.2.1 | reverse complement strand
ACGCCGGCATAGCCGACCGCCAGCCTGATCGAGTTGCGCACGCCGGTATCGACCTTGCCACGCGCCATGACCGAGCCGTCGAGCCAGCCCTGGAACCAGCGCGTCAGGAAATAGCCTATGACGAAGACGACGATGCCGGAGAGGATGCCGGTGACCGAGATCGTCACCGAGCCGATGTTGATCCCGGTTGCGAGCTTGTAGGCCCAAGCCTGGATATCGCCGGGCTGGAAACCCCACATCAGCAGGATCAGCGGCAGGAACACCAGCACGATCATCACATTGATGGCAACGCTGACGACAAGGCCGAGCTGATCGAGGGCCGTATCCTCGTAGCTGGAATTGGCCGACAGCCAGCGCCCGACGGAGGTGTTGGCGAAAGCACCCTCCTCGCCGATCGCCTGCGCCGACAGGAAGCCGATATAGGCGGTGATCAGCGCGGTGCCGGTAACGACGACCTGCAACGAAACGAACAGAGCAAGGCCGATGTAACCGAGCAGCGCCGCGACGATGGTGAAAAGACCGAGCGCAAGCGCCGTATAGCGCAGCCATGCCGGCCACGGCCGCCAGCTTCCGTCACGCGCCTTGAACGGCCTCAGCATCGCCATCAGGATCAGGATGACGCCGACGATGATGGTGGCGCCGAAACTGCGGGCGATGGTCAGCGACAGCGGCGAACCCATCTTGTCGTTGATCACCGACAGGAAGGTGTTGACGCTGATGACCACGGCCATGGCGGTGGCCAGGCGCACCAGCCAGCGCGCCGGCCCGGTTTCGACCGGGATCAGGCGCCAGTTCGGCAGCCGCGGTTCCAGCGCCGCATTGGTCAGCCGGTTGACGCAGAACACCACGCCGATGACGGTCGCCAGCGCGTTGAGGAAGAGCCCAATGTCGCCGCGCAACACATTGTAATAATTGAAAAAGAAAATCGTCGATCCAAGAAAGGCGGCAACCGCCAGCGTCGGCAGCAAGGTCGACCAGAAGGCCACCGAAAGGCGGCTGAGATAGGATGGGTCCTCATTGGTGGGGTCGGCTTCGAACACCCGCCCGAACAGGCGCCTGCCGCCAACCAGCAGCACCAGCGCCAGCCCGAGCGCCACGAAGGTTGCCGCCAGGATCGCCTGGAACTTGAACTTGAAGGCAAAGCTCAACCAGGACGACACCGCCTTGTAGAGATTGCCGAACTCGTCGCGGGCGTCGGAAAACACCTGTGGGCTCAGCGCATCCGACAGCACGTAGCGCTTGGTCAAAAGATTGCGGAACAGCTCGCTGCGCATATTGCCGATCTTGTCGATCAGCCCGCTGATGCGGATCGACAGGTTCTGTGCGCTGGCAACGACCGCGTTGATCTCGGCCTTTTCCGATGCAAGCGCCTGACGCTCGCCCGTCACTATGTCGGGCTCCTGCGGCTGGCCCACCGCCGGTGGAGGACCCAGCACCTCGATGCGATTGTTGATCTCGGTGAGCCGCGAGCGGAATACCAGCGCACTGGTGAGTGCCGCCCGCGACAGGTCCTCCAGCTGCAGACGGATCTCCACGAGTGAGGCATCGTCCTCACCGTCCTGCTGTATCTTCTTCTCGAGATCGTCCGTCTTGGCCGTTAGATCCTGGATGACCTTTTGCTGATCGGTGACCAAACCGGCCGAGCCCTGGCCGAGCGCTTGCGCCATCGCCTCAAACGAAAGCGGCGCCGAAACGACCAGCGTGAGTACCAGGATGAGACGAAGCAATCGGAAAAGCATGATTTGTTGGCGACTCATCGGCGGCAAAGGCAATTTGAAAGCCTGTCCTTGATAAAGACGGCCCTATCATGGGGCAAGCCGTCGTATCGCGAGCCCATCCGATCATTGGCCCCAACCGATCACTCACGCCGAGTGATCCCATCCCGGGCGTCGGCCAGTCGAAAGGCGATGGCGCAATATTGGCTTTGCGGATGCGGCCTGCTCTATAGTCTGCCGCATCGCCCGAACCGGATGACATCAATGGCAGAGTACTCGGCCTTTTCGCTGCTCGCGAACGCGCTCAAGGGAAACAAGGATTGGAAGCCGGCATGGCGCAAGCCTGACCCGAAGGCGTCCTATGACGTCATCATCATCGGTGGCGGCGGTCATGGGCTGGCGACCGCCTATTATCTTGCCAAGGAACACGGCATCACCAATGTCGCCGTTGTGGAAAAGGGCTGGCTCGGTTCCGGCAATGTCGGCCGCAACACCACGGCCGTGCGCTCGAATTATCTGCTGCCTGCCAACACCCGCTTCTACGAACACTCGATGAAGCTGTGGGAGAACCTGTCGCACGAGCTCAACTACAATGTCATGTTCTCGCAGCGCGGCTGCCTGAACCTGGCGCACACGCCGGCCCAATTCGACGACTATGCAAGGCGCGGCAACGCCATGCGCCATCTCGGCGTCGATGCCGAACTGATGACGAAGACTGAGATCAAACGCCTGATTCCGGCGCTCGATATCTCCGACAACGCGCGTTTCCCGGTGGTCGGCGGCCTGATGCAACGCCGCGCCGGCACCGCCCGCCACGATGCGGTGGCCTGGGGCTATGCGCGCGGCGCCGACAGGCGCGGCGTCGACATCATCGAAAATTGCGAGGTCACCGGCTTCCTGCGCGACGGCGACCGCATATCAGGCGTCACCACTTCGCGCGGCGACATCCGCGCCAGGAAGGTGGCCGTGGCGGTCGCCGGCAGCACCGGACGCGTCATGCAGATGGCCGGCATCGAGACGATGCCGATCGAGAGCCATGTGCTGCAGGCCTTCGTCACGGAATCGCTGAAGCCCTTCATCGACACGGTCGTCACCTTCGGCATGGGCCATTTCTACATGTCGCAGTCGGACAAGGGCGGCCTCATCTATGGCGGCGACATCGACGGCTACAACAGCTACGCCCAGCGCGGCAATCTGCCTGTCGTCGACGAGGTGATGAGTGAAATGCTGGCGTTGTTTCCGGGACTCGCGCGCGTGCGCATGCTGCGCTCCTGGGGCGGTGTTTGCGATATGTCGATGGACGGCTCGCCGATCATCACCGCCGGCCCCCTGCCCGGCATGTATCTCAACTGCGGCTGGTGCTATGGCGGCTTCAAGGCGACGCCGGCTTCCGGCTGGTGCTTCGCCTGGACCATCGCCAAGGACCAGCCGCACGACCTCAACGCGCCCTTCACGCTCGACCGCTTCCACCGCGGGCTGGTAATCGACGACAAGGGCCAGGGTGCAAACCCGCGGCTGCATTAGGCAATAGGTAGAGTCCAATGTTGATCACTTGCCCCTATTGCGGCCCGCGCGACGTCATCGAGTTCACCTATCAGGGTGACGGCAATCGTGAGCGTCCCGACCCCGCCTCGCAGAATTTCGAGGCGTGGAACGCCTATGTCTATGACCGGCTGAATCCGGCCGGCGACCACAATGAGATCTGGCAACATTCCGGCGGCTGCCGCGCGCATCTCAAGGTCGTGCGCAACACGCTGACGCATGAGATTTCCAGCGTTGCCTTTGCGCGCGGCGATCATGGGTCGGCCGCCCGCCACAAGGCGGAGGACAAGGCATGAGCCCGCGCCGCGCCGACACCGGCGGCCGCATCGACCGGCTGAAAACCATCCGCTTCACCTTCGACGGCACGGCCTACACTGGCCATGCCGGCGACACGCTGGCGTCAGCCCTGCTGGCCAAGGGCGTCACGTTGTACGGGCGTTCGTTCAAATACCATCGCCCACGCGGCCTGCTCACCGCAGGCGTCGAGGAACCCAACGCGCTGGTGACGGTGCTGAAGGGCGAGGTTCGCGAGCCCAACATTCCAGCGACCATGGTCGAGATCCATGACGGGCTGGTTGCCATCAGCCAGAACCGCTTTCCCTCGCTTGCCTGGGACATCAACGCCGTCAACCAGCTCGGCGGCAAGATCCTGTCGGCCGGGTTCTACTACAAGACCTTCATGGGACCGGTGTTCGGCCCGCTCAAGGGCACGCGTTTCTGGATGTTCTGCGAACACTTCATCCGCCGCGCAGCCGGTCTCGGCAGTGCCGGATCGGCGAAAGACCCGGCCCGCTACGAACGCATGAACGCCTTTTGCGACGTGCTGGTCGTCGGCTCGGGGCCGGCCGGCCTGATGGCCACCAAGGCCGCCGCCGATCAGGGTGCGCGCGTCATGCTGGCCGATCTCGAGCCGCATTTCGGCGGTTCGGCCAACTGGTCCGAGGAAACGATCGATGGCGCGCCTGCCGCCGATTGGGCGCGGCGCACCGTCGCCCAGCTCGCAGGCCGCGACAATGTCCGGCTTCTGCCGCGCACCACGGTGTGGGGTTACTACGACAACAACACGCTTGCGGCGCTCGAACGGGTCAGCGACCACAAGGAGCACCCCGGCAAGGGCGAGCCGCGCCATCGCTATTGGGCGATCCGCGCCAAATCCGTGGTCCTGGCCACTGGTGCGTTCGAGCGGCCGCTCATCTTCCCCGGCAATGACCGGCCAGGCGTGATGCTGGCGCATGCCGCCGAGCGCTATGCCAACGAATTCGGCGTGCTGCCGGGCGAGCGGATCGCGTTGTTCACCAACAATGACAGCGCCTATCGGGCGGCTGTCGCCTTGAAGAAGGCCGGCGCCGCGGTCGTCGCCATCGCCGATGTCAGGCCGGAACTTTCGCCGGAGATGCGCAAGCTGGCCGCGGAAGCCGAGGCAGAGATCTTTGCCGGCCATGCCGTCGTCGCCACCGAAGGCGGCAAGGCGCTGTCCGGCCTCAAGCTGCAGCGCTTCGACATGGCCAATGGGGCACTCATCGGTGATGCGCGCAGTATCCATGCCGATTGCCTGCTGATGTCCGGCGGCTGGTCGCCGACCATCCATCTGGCCAGCCAGGCCGGCGCCAAGGCAGAATGGAACGCCGCGCGGCAGGCTTTCCTGCCGCCAAAGCCGACACAGAGCTGGATCGGCGCAGGCGCCTTCACCGGAAGCTTCTCGACGGCCGAAGCCATCGCCGAAGGCCGCGCCGCCGGCCTCGCCGCCGCAGGCGGGCAGAGCACACCGTCCATGCTGCCGACCGTCGAAGCAGTGCCTGGCGATCCCGACCCCGCCCCGGTGTTCGAGATCAGGGCCAAGGGCAAGAGCTTTGTCGATTTCCAGCACGACGTCACGGCCGAGGACGTGCGGCTGGCTCACCGGGAAGGCTTTGTCTCGGTCGAGCATCTCAAGCGCTACACCACGCTCGGCATGGCGACCGACCAGGGCAAGAGCTCCAACGTGCCTGGCCTTGCCATCATGGCCGAGGCGCTGGGCAAGCCGATCCCCGAGGTCGGCACGACACGCTTCCGGCCGCCCTTTGCTCCGGTGTCGATCGGCTCGCTGGCTGCCGAGCGTTTTGGCGACCTGAAGCCAGAACGATTGACGCCGATGCATGACTGGCATCTGGCCAATGGCGCGACGATGTATTCCGCCGGCCTCTGGTACCGGCCGATGATCTATGGGCTTTCAGGCGAAACGGTCGAGCAGGCCTATGTGCGCGAAGCCAAGGCGACGCGCGAAAGCGCCGGCATCGTCGATGTCTCGACACTGGGTAAGATCGCGGTGCAAGGCCCTGATGCCGCCGCATTCCTCGACCGCGTCTACACCAACATGTTTTCGACGCTGGCCGTCGGCAAGGCCCGCTACGGGCTGATGCTGCGCGAGGACGGCCTCGCCTTCGACGATGGCACCACCTGGCGGCTCGGCGAGCAGGATTTTCTGATGACCACCACCACGGCCAACGCCGGCAAGGTGATGCAGCATCTGGAATATTTCCTCGACGTGATCTGGCCGGACCTGAAAGTCCACGTCACCTCGGTGACAGACGAATGGGCAGGTGCCGCGATCGGCGGCCCGAAGGCCAGGCAGATCCTCGCCGCCTGTGTCACCGGCACGTCGGTCGACAACGCCACCTTGCCCTTCATGGGCATCGTGCGCGGCGAAATATCAGGCGTGCCGGTGATGATCTGCCGGCTGTCCTTCTCCGGTGAAATGGCCTTCGAGGTCTATTCCGGCGCCGGCCATGGCACCCATGTCTGGAAAGCGCTTGTCGAAGCCGGCAAGCCGTTCGGGCTGGTCACCTACGGTCTTGAGGCATTGGGCACCATGCGCATCGAAAAGGGCCATGTCACCGGCGCCGAGATCGACGGCCGCACCACGGCGCGCGACCTGCATCTCGACTGGATGCTGTCGAAGAAGAAGCCGTTCATCGGCTCGGCGATGATGGACCGCGAAGGCTTGATCGCATCGGACCGCCTCGAACTGGTCGGCCTGATCGCCCTCGATAACCGGCCGCTCAACGGTGGCGCCCACATCGTCGAGGAGGTTGACGAAGCCAATCCGCACGACTCCATCGGCCATATCACCGCCTGCTGCTATTCGCCGGCGCTCGGCAGACATATCGCGCTGGCGCTGGTCGAGGGCGGCAAGGCACGGCACGGCACGCGCGCCCACGTCTCCGATCCCTTGCGCAACCGGTTCGGACCGGTCGAGATCGTCTCCAACCACTTCTTCGATCCGGACGGGAGCCGCATGCATGGTTGAGCACCAATCCCCGCTTGAGCCGGAATTTCACGTCGGCTCGCACGGCAATTTCGAGCATGGCGTCGAGATCATCCTGACCGAGGCGAGGCCGGGCTCGATCGTGCAACTCGCCGCCTGGCCCGGCGAGGAGAAGAGGCTGATCGCAGCCATCCGCACCGTCACCGGG
>NZ_RZQT01000214.1:0-6760 GCF_003998485.1 Mesorhizobium sp. M7A.F.Ca.CA.001.04.2.1 | reverse complement strand
GTCCTGCTGGTCTTCGGCATGGATTCGCTTGCCGCCAAGGACGCCGCGGGCGGCATCATCGCCGGCGAACTGGCGCTGGCGCTCGTCATCCTGACCATCGCCTCGTTCTACTGCCTGCGCGTGCGCAATCCGCTGCTCGATCTCAAGCTGTTGCGCATCCGTACCTTCCGCATTTCGTTCCTCACCGGTGGCGGGCTGGACACGATCGGCCTTAGCTCGGTCGTCTTCCTGCTGCCGCTGATGTTCCAGCTCGGCTTCGGCATGAGCGCGGTGCAGGCGGGATCGCTGACCTTCGTCGCCGCGGTCGGCTCGGTGGCCATGCGGTTCTTCATGCCGCGTGTCCTCAACCGTTTCGGCTTTCGCCGCGTGCTGGTCTACAACACGCCCATCGTCGCCGCCCTGGTTGCCGGCTTCGCGCTGATGCAGGCGACGACGCCGGTGTGGATCGTGCTCACTTACATCTTCGTCTTCGGCGTCTTCCGCTCCGCGCAATGGGCCTCGACCGGCAACCTCGCCTATTCCGACATCGCGCCCGAGCAGCTCGCCCGTTTCAGCGCGCTCTATTACATATTATGGCAGCTGGCGGTGGCGATCAGCGTCGGCCTGGCCGCCGCGGCATTGTCGTTTCTGGCGGGCGGCGGCCCCGCCGTCGCCGACGATTTCCGCATCCTGTTCGTGATCGAGGGCGTCATCACGCTCTGCGCGCTGCTCGCCTATCTCAAGCTGACGCCCCAGGACGGCGCCCATGTCAGCGGCCACGGCGCACAGATGAACACGGAATGAGGCTGGCTGGCTTATTCGCTGAACGTCACCCACTCTTGCAGCGGCACGCGGTCGGTGCGGAAGGCGTTTTCAGGTTTTGACGTATCTTCATAACCAAGCGCCATGCCGCAGACGACGATCTCTTCGTCGGGAATGTCGAGCACCGGCCTGATCTGCCGGTGATAGGGCGCGAACGCCGCTTGCGGGCAGGTATGCAAACCCCTGCCCCGCGCCGCCACCATGATGTTCTGCAGGAACATGCCGTAGTCGATCCATGAGCCCTGGTTGAGGCGGCGATCGATGGTGAAGATCATGCCGACCGGCGCGTCGAAGAAGACGAAGTTGCGGTCGTGCTGGGCGCGCATCTTGTCGACCTCGCGGCGACCGATGCCGAGCGCGCCATAGAGGCCGAAACCGTTGGCGCGACGTCGCGTCAGGTACGGCTCGAAGAACTGCGTGGGATAATACCGGTACTCGTCCCAATCGGCTTTTTCGGCGCGAATGCCGGAATTGAGAATGGCGTCCGATATCCGCTGCTTGCTCTCGCCCTTGGTGACATAGACCTTCCATGGCTGCATGTTGGTGCCGGATGGGGCGCGCGCCGCAACCGCCAGAATGGCGCGGATGATGTCGTCTTCGACCATGTCGGGCAGGAATGCGCGCACCGAACGGCGCGACAGGATCGCCTCGTCGACAATCTCGGCGTCGCCCTCGATTCGGGGGTTATTTTCCAGCATGGGCCGTCCCTTACCCTTTGTCTCGATCGGACGTCCCCACTCGCCGCTCTCGGCGGAGCCTTTGCATGAACCGTCAAAATCGCGCAAGCAAATCTTGTGCATCCGTGAAAATCTGCTTGATTTTTTCATGAGCTTGATTTCTCATGAAATTTGTCGGTGATTTTTCATAAAGAGAGCGTTTTGCCTTCGACTACCGCAAGAACATTGCAGGGACCTGACGAACGCGTGCTGGCCGGCGACATCAGGGCCCTGCGCAAGGCGCGCGGGCTGACGCTCGCCGAGATCGGACTGAAGCTAGGCCGTTCGGTCGGCTGGGTCAGCCAGGTCGAGCGTGGCCTGTCGACGCCGTCGCTCGGTGACCTCAGGGCCTTCGCCGAACTGTTCGGCGTGCCGATCAGCCTGTTCTTCAGCCATGACGTACCTGTCGAAAGCGAGCGCGGCGTGGTCGTGCGCGCCGGCAGGCGCCGCACGCTTGGCACAAGCGAATCCGGCCTGGTGGAGGAGCTTCTGTCGCCCGATCTCGGCGGTAGCTTCGAGATGGTGCGTTCGGTCTTCGCGCCGGGCGCGGAACTGAAGGCCGAGGCGCAGCGGCCGACCGAGGAAGCCGGATACGTCGCGTCCGGACTGTTCGACATCGAGATCGGAGGTGTCTGGCATCGGCTTGGCGAGGGCGACTCCTTTCGCTTCGAAGGCAAGCCCTACCGCTGGCGCAATCCGGGTGCCGAGCCGGCAATTGTCATCTGGGTGGTTTCACCACCCCTCTATTGAGTTCAAGTTTGGAGAAGAACATGGCGGGTTTGCCGAGCACGGCGCGCGTGGTGATCATCGGAGGCGGCGCCGTCGGCACCTCCGCGCTCTATCATCTCGCCAAGGCGGGCTGGACCGACTGCGTGCTGCTTGAGAAGAACGAGCTGACCTCCGGCTCGACCTGGCATGCCGCCGGCAACGTGCCGACCTTCTCCTCGTCCTGGTCGCTGATGAACATGCAGCGCTATTCGACCGAGCTTTATCGCGGGCTGGCCGACGCGGTCGACTACCCCATGAACTATCACGTCACCGGCTCGCTTCGCCTTGCCCACTCGCTCGAGCGCATGCAGGAATTCCAGCGCGCCAAGGGCATGGGCCTCTACCAGGGTATGGACATAGACATTGTCGGTGTCGACGAGATCCAGCGTCGCTATCCCTTCATCGAGACGCATGAGCTGAAAGGCGCGCTCTACGACCCGAGCGACGGCGACATCGATCCGGCGCAACTCACCCAGGCGCTGGCCAAGGGTGCGCGCGACATGGGCGCGAAGATCATCCGCTTCTGCCCGGTCACAGGCGTGCGCCGCGAGAACGACGAGTGGGTGGTCGAGACGGCACAGGGCGAGATCCGCTGCGAGATCGTCGTCAATGCCGCCGGCTACCGCGCCGCCGAAGTCGGCCGGATGTTCGGCCGCGACGTGCCGATGATGGTGATGAGCCATCAGTACATTCTGTTCGAGGAGATCCCCGAACTCGCGGCATGGTCGAAGGAACAAGGCAAGAAGCTGCCGCTGCTGCGCGACGTCGACACCTCCTACTATCTGCGCCAGGAGAAGAACGGCATGAATCTCGGCCCCTATGAGCGCAATTGCCGCGCGCATTGGGCCACCCACAATGACCCGATGCCGGAGGACTTTTCCTTCCAGCTGTTCCCCGACGATCTCGACCGGCTGGAACATTATCTGGCCGACGCCGTCGCCCGCGTGCCGATCCTTGGCACGGCCGGCCTGTCCAAGGTGATCAACGGGCCGATCCCCTACACGCCGGACGGCAATCCGCTGATCGGTCCGATGCCTGGCGTTCCCAATGCTTTCGAGGCCTGCGTCTTCACCTTCGGCATCGCCCAGGGTGGCGGCGCCGGCAAGGTGCTGGCCGAATGGGTGACCGAGGGCCGGACCGAATGGGACATGTGGTCGTGCGACCCGCGCCGCTTCACTTCCTATGCCGCGGCGCCGGACTATTGCGTCGCCAAGGGCATGGAGATCTACGGCAACGAATACGCCATCCCGTTCCCGCGCCATGCCTGGCCGGAAGGCCGCGACCGCAAGCTGTCGCCGATCCACGATCGCATCAAGGCGCTCGGTGGCCGCTTCGATGCCTATAATGGCTGGGAGCGCGCCACCTGGTACGCGCAGGACGGCGATGACATCTCCGAGGAAGCCACGCTGACCTTCCGCCGCGACGGGCCATGGCAGCATCGTGTGCGCGAGGAATGCCTGGCCGTGCGTGACGCTGCCGGCATTTTGGACCTGCCTGGGTTCTCGCGCTTCAATCTCGATGGTCCAGGTGCCGCCGAATGGCTGAGCCTGCAGGTCACCGGACTGGTGCCGAAGCCAGGCCGCATCGGTCTCGTCTATTTCGCCGACGACAAGGGCCGCATCGTCACCGAAATGTCCGTCGTGCGTCACGACGAGAACCTGATGACGCTGATCACCGCGGCGGTCGCGCAGTGGCATGATTTCGAATGGCTGAAGTCGCGCATGCCCAAGGACGCACCGTTCAAGCTGATCGACCGGACCGAGGAATTCTCGACCCAGATCCTGGCAGGCCCGAACTCGCGAAAAATCCTCGCCGATGTCTGCGAAGCCGACCTCACTCTGCCATGGCTGACGCATCAGGAGACGAAGATCGCCGGCCGCTGGGCCAAACTCGTGCGCGTCTCCTTCGCCGGCGAACTCGGCTGGGAAATCCACACCAGGATCGACGACACCGCCGCCATCTTCGATGCCGTCTGCGCCGCAGGCCCGCAGCACGGGCTGAAGCCTTTCGGCATGTACGCGCTGGATTCGCTCCGGCTTGAGAAAGGCTACCGCACCTGGAAAGGCGACCTGTCGACCGACTATTCGATCCTGCAGGGCGGGCTCGAACGCTTCGTCAAATGGGACAAGCCCGACTTCCGCGGCAAGGCGGCACTGCTGAACGAAAAGCAGCAAGGCGTGAAGAAGCGCTTCGTTACGCTGGTGGTGGAAAACCCCGGCGATTGCGACGCTCCGTCAGTTTCTACACTCTGGCATGACGGCAAGATCGTCGGCGAGACGACGTCCGGCGGCTGGGGCCATCGCATCGACAAGTCGATCGCGCTCGGCATGCTGCGCGCCGACCTGGCCGAACCAGGTACATCAGTCGAGGTCGAAATCTTCGGTGACCGCTTTCAGGCAATCGTGCAGAAGGATGAACCGCTGTGGGATCCGAAGAACGAAAGGCTGCGCGCATGAAGAAAATCATCCTCACCGATGGCGGCATGGGCCAGGAACTGGTCCGCCGCAGCCAATCCGAGCCGACGCCGCTATGGTCGGCCAGGGTGCTGATCGACGAACCGGATCTGGTGCGCGACCTGCACACGGAATTCATCCGTGCCGGCGCTCGTGTCATCACCATCAACACCTATTCTGCGACACCCGAACGCCTGGCGCGCGAAGGTGCGGAAGACCTCTTCAAGCCATTGCAGAAGCGCGGCATCGAATTGGCCAGGCAGGCCCGCGAAGAGGCCGGCGATGCAGCCATCGCCGGTTGCCTGTCGCCGCTTTTCGGCAGCTATGCACCGGCACTGACCATTTCCTTCGAGGAGACGCTCGATATTTACCGCCGCATCGTTGCCGAGCAGGCCGATGGCGTCGACCTGTTCCTGTGTGAAACCATGGCGTCGGCGGACGAAGCCCGCGCAGCGGTGACCGCTGCATCGGAAAGCGGCAAGCCGGTATGGGTATCGTGGACGCTGGCTGACCACGGCAAGCCGCGGCTGCGCAGCGGCGAAGCCATTGCCACCGCGGCAAGCGCGCTCGACGGCCTGGCAGTCGCAGCGCGGCTGGTCAATTGCTGCCGGCCGGAAGCAATCGCCGCGGCTTTGCCTGAACTGATCGGCCTCGGCGGCCCGGTCGGCGCATATGCCAATGGCTTCACGTCAACCGAAGCACTTAAGCACGGCGGCACCGTCGATGTGCTGCACGCTCGTCACGACCTTGGCCCGGATGCCTATGCAGACCAGGCGATCGGCTGGGTGGAGGCTGGCGCAAGCATCGTTGGCGGCTGCTGCGAAGTCGGACCACCGCACATCGCCGCCCTGCGCGACCGGCTCGAACAGGCCAGCTACGAAATTTCGGGAGTTTTGCATGCCTAGACCATCATCGCGCATTTCCGGCATCGTGCCTTCGGGCAAGGACGGCTGGGAAGTCCATTTCGCCGCCTGGACGCGCAAGGAGGCCGGCGAAGACATCATCATGCTGTCGGTTGGCGACCATGATTTCGACACGCCTTCGCAGACCATCGAAGCCTGTGTGACCGCGGTTCGCGGCAGCAATCATCACTACACCCCGCTTCCCGGCTTGCCGCGCCTGCGCAAGGCGATGGCCGCGGCCTCGAGCGCCTGCACCGGCGTCGAGACATCGCCGGATCAGGTGATCGCCACGCCGGGCGGCCAGGCCGCACTCTACGCGGCCGTGCAGGGCGTGCTCGACCAGGGCGATCACGCCATCGTCGTGGCGCCCTATTATGCCACCTATCCCAACACGTTCAGCGCCGCTGGCGCTGATTTCACCGTCGTCGAGACACCGGCCGAGGATGGCTTCCAGCCGCGAGCCGACATGATCCGCGCGGCAATCCGGCCGAACACGCGCGCCATCCTGATCAACACGCCGAACAATCCAACCGGTGCGGTCTATTCGCGCGAGCGGCTGGAACAGTTGGCAGAAGTCTGCCGGGAGCACGACCTCTGGCTGCTGTCGGACGAAGTCTACTGGACGCTCGGCGGCGGCGAGCACGTCTCGCCGCGCTCGCTGCCAGGAATGGCCGAGCGCACGCTGGTCATCAATTCGATGTCCAAGAGCCACGGCATGACCGGCTGGCGCATGGGCTGGCTGACGGGACCGGAGCAGATGATCACGCTCATGATCAATCTCAATCTGGTGACGACCTACGGCCTGCCGGCCTTCATCTCGATCGCTTGTTCCGAGGCGCTGGAGAACCGTTACGGCGTCAAGGAGATCGCCGAACGCTACGCGGCACGCCGCACCGTCTTGCTCGACGCCGTGCGGGGCATGAACGATGTCACCGTGCGCGGTTCGGAGGGCGGCATGTATGTCATGCTCGACATCTCGGCCGTCGAGCCGGACGACGAGAAATTCGCCTGGGCCCTGCTCGACAAGGAAAAGGTTGGCGTGATGCCCGGCTCCAGCTTCGGCGAGGCGGCCGCCGGCCACATTCGCATCAGCCTCTGCCAGCCCGAACCCGTGCTGCCG
>NZ_RZQT01000213.1:0-6880 GCF_003998485.1 Mesorhizobium sp. M7A.F.Ca.CA.001.04.2.1 | reverse complement strand
GCCTCGACGCGTTCGAGGGCGATCCGTTCGGCGGACTTTCGGTGACGACGCCTGGCTTCTCGCGCATCGGCGAGGCCATCGCAAAGCTCGGCCTACCGACGGTCATCGTCCAGGAGGGCGGCTACCTCTGCGACGAACTCGGCGACAATCTCACGGCGTTCCTCACTGGTTTCGGCGGCAAGATGCGGTGAATGCTCAAGCCAGCGTCAGGAGCGCTGCTGCCTGAGCATGGCGATGACCCGATGCACACTTTCCAGCGTTTCGTCGATTTCGGCTGCCGTGTTGTAGTGAGCAATGCCGATGCGCACGACGCCATGCTCGGCTGGAATGCCGAGCTGGTGGACGATCTCCCAGGCGTAGTTGTGACCGGACCACAGGAAGATTTTTTCGGCGTTCATCAGCCGTACGATCGTTTCGGGCACGATGCCATCGACGGTGAAGGAAACCGTCGGCACGCGATCGCCGAGCCGCTTCGGATCGGTGATGCCGTGGACGGTCAGGCCCTCGATATCGGACAGGCCGTCGATCAGTTGTTGCGCCAGCGGGTTTTCGTACGCGATCGAAGCCGCGAACGCCTTGGCGATCTTCTGCCTTCTTGAACCGCCCTCGCTCGCCGCCGCGCCAAGGTCGGCAAAGTAGTCGACCGCGGCGGTGAGGCCGGCCATCAGCTCGATCTGCGGCGTGCCGAGTTCGAACCGCTCCGGCAGACCGTTGGAAGAGCAGCGGCATTTGTAGGGCTCCAGCGTCTCGATGACATCACGGCGGCCCCACAATATGCCCATATGCGGGCCGAAGAATTTGTAGGCCGAGCAGATCAGGAAATCGCAGCCGAGCTCCTGCACGTCGATCAGCCCGTGCGGCGCGAATTGGACGGCATCGACATAGACCAGCGCACCGGCATTCCTGGCTATCGCAGTCAGCACCTTCACCCGGTTGATCGAACCGGTCAAATTGCTGGCGTAGTTCAACGCGACCAGCCGTGTCTTCTCCGAAAGCAAGCCAGCCAGCGTCGCCTCCTCGACCTGCCAGCTGGTTTCGTCGAACGGCAGCCAGCGCACGACGAGGCCGTGATCCTCGGCCAGTTGCAGCCAGGGCGAGACGTTGCCCTCATGGTCCATGCGGGTGAGGATGATCTCGTCGCCGGGCTGCATCGTGCGGCCGAGCGTGCGCGAGATGTGGTAGGTCAGCGTCGTCATGTTGGCGCCGATGACGATTTCCTCAGGGCTTGCGGCGCCGAGGAAATCGGCCATGGCCTCATGTGCCTCATCGACGACGGCCTGCGCGGCAATCGTCGTTTCGAAGTAGCCGCCAAGGTTCGCATTGGTGGTCAAGAGACAGCGCGATACCGCATCCGCCACTGCCTGTGGCACCTGCGTGCCGGCAGGGTTGTCGAGATAGATGCGGCGGCGGCCCTTGTCGGTCAGAGAGAGAGCGGGAAATTTCCCCCGGATAGCCTCGATCGGAAAATTCATTGCCGCCCTTCTCCCATTGTAATCGTTGGATATTCGGCCAGCAATCCCCGTTCAAGGACAGGGATTGCCGACCCGCTGGTGGATCGCATCCACCGCCTTCTGCATTTCGTCGGTCCAGACGACGTCGACGGAAGACAGCGCCATGTCGAGCTGCGAAAGCGTCGTTGCGCCGACGATGTTCGAGGTTACGAACGGCCGGCTCGAGACATAGGCATTGGCAAACAGTGCCGGCTCCAGGCCAAAGGAGCGCGCCAGCTCATTGTATTCAAGTTGTGCTTCGGCGGCACCTGGCGTCTCGTAACGCTGGCCGCGATTGAACAGCTGCGAGCGGGACCCCTGAGGCCGCGCGCCGTGGTCGTACTTGCCGGTGAGATAGCCCTGTGCCAGCGGCGAATAAGGCAGCAGCGACACCTGCTCGCGCTCGCAGACCTCGGCGAGATTCACCTCGAAGGTGCGGTTGACGAGATTGTAGGCGTTCTGGATCGACGCGACGCGCGGGCCGATACCCTTGTCGGCTTCGGCAAGGAACCGCATCACGCCCCAGGAACTCTCGTTCGACAGGCCGAAATGCCGGATCTTTCCTGCCTTCACCAATTCGTCAAACACGGCAAGCGTCTCGGCGATCGGCGTTTCGCCGGCCGGTGCGCCGACGGAATCGGCGCGCGGCGACACGGCGCCGACGCGCGTCGGGTTGGCGCCCCAGGGGATATCCCGCTCCGGCCAGTGGATCTGATAGAGGTCGATGTAGTCGGTGCCGAGCTTGGCCAGCGACTTGTCGATGGCGTCAAAGATATCGGCGCGCACCAGTTGCGACGGCCTGTCGCCGCGAAACCAGCTGTTGGCCGTGCGGCCGACGACCTTCGAGGCCAAGATCACCTTGTCGCGGTTGCCCTTGGCCTTCATCCAGCTGCCGATGATCTTTTCGGTCCGTCCCTGCGTCTCCGCCTTGGGCGGGATCGGATAGAGCTCGGCGGTGTCGATGAAATTGACGCCGCGCGAGAAAGCCAGGTCCATCTGGGCGTGGCCTTCGGCCTCGGTGTTCTGCTGGCCCCAGGTCATGGAGCCCAGGCAGATCTGGGTAACAAGAAGATCGGTCCGACCGAGACGGCGTTTGTGCATGGATTCGGCTCCGGAGGAAGGCTGGCGCGACTGCGCGGAGGAGCCGCATCTATAGGCAAAGCAGAGCCGCTCTCCAAGCCTCGCCAGGCCGACTTTTGCGTGAACCAGCCGGGTTAGCGGCGAGCACCGGCCAGTGCACGACGCTTGGCCTCGTCGATCAGCATGTTGGCCACTTGCATGCGGATCATGGCGCGCTGGCGCAAATGTGGGGCGACGCGGTCGGGATGGTTGGCAAAGGCAAAGCTGCGGCGCATACGGCCGAAATCGGCGACCTGCTTGGGCTGATTGAGGCCGAGTTCGACGGCGATGGCTTCGGGATCGATCGGCGGCAGTTTTTCCTCGGGCTTTGGCTCTTCGCCGGCGAGAACCAGCTTGGCATGATCGAGCAAAGCGGCGAATTCGGTCGCCAGATCCGCGCCCGCCTCGCGATATTCGGCAGCGGAAACCTTGATGCGGCCGGAATGGAGTTCATCGGCCACCGAAAGATAGTCGAACGGGATGGATGGACGAGCGCCGGCCTCTTCGCCCTCGCCATTCTTGTCGGGTGCGATGAAGAGGTCGTCGAGCAACGAAGCGAAATCCCGCTTGGCGCCAGTAGCGATGTCAGCCTCCCCCTCGCCCGACCATTCGGGTATCGAAGCATAGAACCGGCTCGTTAAAAATGCATGGCACCGATCTCAACGAATTTAGCCGTCGCCTCGTGGCAGCCATGCAGCCAGCATTCGAGGCTACGATGCGCGTCAGCAAAAGTTTCACCCGGTTGCGGAAAATGGCGAAAAAATTCGCCAAGACATGGCAGGTATGCAAATGCTGCACTGCACAATTGTCACGATTCACCTATATTGGCAGCCGTGGAGGACCAATTTTGGGGCTTGAATCATGGGTTTCTTCACTGAAATGTTCGCCCGGCCTCGGCCGCAGGAACATCTGAGATACCGCTCGGCGCTCGCGCTGCTTCATTCGATGAGCAATGCCGACCGCGCCGACATCGGGATCAAGCCGGCCGACTTCCCCCGCATCGCCCGCGAAATGTCCGTTCGCTAGCTGCATCCGGTGTTCAGGATGTCCCGGATCGGTCCGGGACACCTCCAAAAAACTCAATTCCTTAGCGCGATCCCAGGAATGTCGCCTTGCCCAACGGTACGCCATTGTGGCGAAGGATGTCGTAAGCCGTGGTGAGATGAAAATAGAAGTTGGGCATGGCCACATGCAGCAGATACTGCAGGCCGGGCATCGAGCTTTCGCGTCCACCAAACTTCAGCTCGATGATCTTGTCATCGGAGCCGTTGAATTCGGCAGCCGAAAATGTCGCGAGAAGGTCGAGCGTCTTCGTGATGCGAGCCTGGACATCGGCAAAACTCGCCTCATTGTCCTCGTATTTCGGCACTTCGCGGCCGGCGAGCCGTGACGGCGCGCCCTTGGCATGATCGGTGGCGATCTGCACCTGCCTGGTCAAGGCGAACATGTCCGGCGCCAGCCGCGCCGTCAGAAAAACCTGCGGGTCTATCTTGCGGTCCAGCGCATTCTGTTCGGCGGTCGCAAGCACATTGGAAAGCGCTTTCAGCCTGGCCGAAAACACCGGCACGGATGCCTCATACATCGATATCGTCACGTCAAATCTCCTGCCCGGCCCAGCGCCGGCGGACGCGACGTAGCGCCTTCGTGCAGGATTTTTCAAGGCCGCCGACGCCGCGTCACCACGTTGCCGCAATCGCCGTCGTAGAATCCTCTTATCGAGCGGAGGTTCCCGATGAGATGCGCCCTTTTCGCAGCGACTGCCTTTCTCTCCCTGGCCCCGATCGGTCAAACGACCTTGGCAGCCGAAGATGCCCCCGAAGCGCCCTATGTCGACGACCGGTCGAGCGCCGATGCTGTTGTTCGTTCGCTCTACAGCGCCATCACCCGGCACGAATTCGCCCGCGCCTGGGGGTATTTCGGCGATACAAAACCGGCAAAGGATTTCGACAGTTTCGTCAAGGGCTATGACGGCACCGACAAGGTCGAGGTCTTGACCGGGGCGGTTTCCGACGAAGGTGCGGCCGGCAGCATTTTCTACAACGTGCCCATCGCCATCCGCGCCACCGATAAGAGCGGCGGCGAAAAGGTTTTTGCCGGTTGCTACACGCTGCGCCAGGTGAATGCCCAGATCCAGGCGGAGCCACCCTTCGATCCGATCCACATCGAGAAGGGGGCACTGAAACCCTCCACCGTCGATTTCGAGGAGGCGCTGCCGCCAAGCTGCGGCGATGGGCCGCCGCCACCGAAGAAGGACACTGCGCTGGAGCAGGCAAAGAAGGCGTTTCTGGCAACCTATGGCGACCAGTGCGACAAGCAGTTCCTGGCCGACGAGCCGACGGTCTTTTCAATCAAATACAAGGACAAGGATGCGCAGCCCGGCGACCCCGACAAGGAGACGCGGCTGTTCCATTTTTCCTGCTCGGCCGCCGCCTACAATGAAAGCTCGGTCTATTATATGACCGACGAGACATCGGCCGTGCAGCAATTGCAATTCGCCGAACCCAAGATGGACATCCGCTACGAGAACAATGACAGCAACGGCAAATTGCTGGGCATGAGCATCGTCGGTTTCCAGACGTCCGGCTGGGCGGTCAATTCCGACTACGACGAGGCCACCCAGACGATCACCACGTTCAACAAGTGGCGCGGGGTCGGCGATGCTTCCGACGCCGGCACGTATCTGTTCCGCAACGGCAATTTCTCGCTGGTCCAGTACGACGTCGATGCATCCTATGACGGCGAGCAAAATCCCGAGACTGTCGTCGACTACAACACTGCGCCTTGAGCGTCACACGGGCTTGCAGGCTGTGTCGATCAGGGCGACTTCGATAGCATCCAGTTGAGCGTGCCGCGCCAGTCGGTCATGCGGATCGGGGTGCCATGGGTACCGGTCTCGAAACGAACGAAACGGGTCGGGTAAGTCTTCGATTTGGCCAGGATCGAGCGAAAGAATGCCTCCTGATTTGCCACTGGGAAGACCACGTCGTGACTGCCCTGGCCGAAAAAGACCGGCACACGGCGCTTGAATGCTGGGCTGGTGAAAAAGCTCTCATCCCATAGCGAGCCGAGCAGCAGCAGGCCGTTGATGCGGCCGCCCATGTCCTTGCGCGCGGCAAGCTTCCAGCACAGCGCGCCGCCCATCGAGCCGCAGGCGACGAAGATCTTCGCGCCTGGCGATCGTTCGGCATAATGACCGATCAGCGCCGCCACCTGCGCCGCTCCCTTGTCGCCGAAATCGGTAAAATCCGGACTGAGATAGAGGCCGCCATTGCCGGCCATCAGGTTCTTGAGCCGGTTGAAATTGCCGCCGAAGGTGAAGTCGTCGACACCTTGCTTGCGGCTGCCGCCCTGCCCGTGCAGGTAAAGCACGATGATGCCGGCGCCCTCGGTCTTGCCGACGGCGACATGCCTGATATCGCCGGCGTCGGTTTTCAGCAACAGATCCTGCTGCACCTTGCGCACGCTGGCGTCGGTATATTGGGCGTTCACCCGCCGCTCGGGCACCTGGTCACGCTGGTTGATGTCGCGCATCTCGCGGTAGTCGATGACCGTGTAGGCGCCGTTGCTGTCGGACGACAGCGTGGGCGGATAGGCGAAGAGATCGTCCTTGAAGGGTTTTAGGGACAGCGTCTGACTTTGCGCGGCCGAAGACAGCAACGCGGTCGTGACTGCAAAGGCACAGAAAATTTGGCGGCGAAAAGACATACCCAAGGCATGCGTAATTCGGCTTGGGTTTGTCAATCCTGCAGCACGCCGCCGGCGCCTTCCAGCGCCTCGCGCGTGTCGACATCGACAGACGCCGCCGCGCCGATCTCGACATCGATGACATCGAGCCCTTCGGTCTCGACCAGATGGCGTGCACCGGTGTCGCCCTCCAGATGGGCGATCGCCGGAAACAGCGAACGCGGCAACAGCACCGGATTGCCGCGCTTGCCGTCATGCGAAGCGCGGACCACCGCATTGCCGCCGCCCTTGCGGAACGCATCGATCAATCTGTCGAGATCGTGGGACGTGATATCGGGCATGTCGCCGAGCACGATCATCACACCGGCGGAGTCCTCCGGCAGATAGGCAATGCCGGCCTTCAGCGACGTGGACAAGCCGTCGGTAAAATCAGGATTGTGCGCGAAGGTCACGTCGAGGCCCGCCAGCGCAGCGCGCACCCGCTCGCGCTGGTGGCCGGTGACAACGACAGTTCTGGACGCCTTCGAGCCAAGCGCCCGCTCGGCGGTGCGGTACACCAGCGGCTTGCCGTCGAACAGCGCCAACAG
>NZ_RZQT01000212.1:0-6885 GCF_003998485.1 Mesorhizobium sp. M7A.F.Ca.CA.001.04.2.1 | reverse complement strand
GTTTTCGCGCTGCCAGCGGCGCGCCCGCCGCAGAAGCTCGGTGATGTCGGCGACATCAATGTCGGCTGAGATGCTTTTGCCGAGCTGGCGGCTGAGCTCGGTGACCAAAACCCTCTGACGCTGGGCATAGGAAGCGCCTTGGTCGAACGGCATGCCGCTGGCAGCTTCATCGCGGGCCAGCAGTGTCGAATAGACATGGTGAATGCGCTGCGGCAGCGTGTCGGTCGCCTGGCGTTCTATTTTGAGGTTTTTCTCGACATAGGCGCATTCCTTCGCCAGTGCCGCTTCGACGTTGCCGGTGAAGGCAAGCTTCCAGACGACGGGCGCGATCCAGACCTTGAAATTGGAATCCGTGGCCCGACCGCGCTTGAGGGCTTCCAGTCCCATCTCGACGGCACCCGGCAGCAAAGACGCAACGACATTGGCATGCCAGCCGACGCCGCCTTCGGGATGCAGCAGCACGCCATGGCCTTTCAGGGCCCAGGCGATCGAGTGTTCCTTCGCTGCCCCGCTGTTGCCGGGAATCTGGGCGATCAGATTGTTGGCAAGCCAGAACTTCTGCATCAGCCGGCCAAGGCCGTTGACGACACCATTGGTCGCCCATGAGGCCGTGAGCGGGCTGACCTGCGACACGATTTCCTTGTCGATCATCCAGTCGGTGAAGAACTCGGGATGATTGGGTGTGATGAAGGTCGCCTTCCCTGCCCCGCAACTGGCCTTCAGCCGCTCAAGATCGGCGTCGGGAAAGTCGATATGGCGGACATTTGAGACGCCGCGCAGACCGGCCAGGCGATTGAACGGCAACAGATCCCGAAACCCGGGAATGCCGCGCAGCATGACGATCCGGTTGACGGATGTCATGGCCCTGATCAGTGCCGGGTTGGGCCGCGGCGCGACGAACGTATCGATCCTGCTCAAGCTGATCCCCCTCGCGCCTGGACGCTGGAAGAGGTTGAGAGACGATTGCGGCACGTTCAAGTCGTTCGTTACGACCACGCCGTGCCGTGGCAAATCAGCTGCCTAGACAGGCACTATTTGGCGGGACAAGGTTTTGTCTGGTCGAACAGCGACAGGTTGACCAGCTTGCCGGTCATCGAGAAGTCGCCATAGTCCATGACGAGATCGCGGGTGATGCCGTTCTCATGCAGCTTGAAGCTGATACGGTATTCCGGAACCTCTTCGCCGGTCTTGTTGGTGTCGTCGAAATAGGCGATGTCGACCGGCCAGTATTTGTCGGTGGCGAGCTTTGCCAGTGCCGAAGCTTCCGGGTCGGCCTTGTCGGCATCGGTTTTCTTGCCGACAACGACGGTGGTGGTCATCACCTTGTTGGCGTCTTCGGAACCGTCGAACAGGTTGGTTTCGTAAAAATTCTCGCCCTTTTCGGCCTTGCCGATCAGTTCGACCAGATGCTGGGTCGGGAATTGGGTTGTCGCGAGCTCGACGCTGTTCTTTTCAGGCTTGTCGATGTCGACCTTGAGGCCCTTGGTCTCTTTCGTGGCGATGCCCTTGACCTCCTTGTCGAGATTCTGGTCGACGAAGGACTTTGTCACGAACGAAAAGGTCTTGCCCTCGGCATCCTCGAAAGTGGTCGTCTGCTGGTCGGTCAACCTGGTGTTGTCGGCGGTGACGATCTGGGTGACGAATCGGAATTTCACCGTATAGCCTTCACAGGCCGAGCCATTGAACTCATAGACCATGCGGCCGGATATGCCCGTGATGCCGGACTGATCGGAAGCCTTTTTCAGGGTAAGATCGTAGACGGCGCGGTGGGCTTGCAGTGCCGGCGCTGCGAAGACAGGGCCTATCGAGAATATCCCCGACAACAGGACGGCATGGAATGCGAGGCGCGTTGCGCGCATGAGGTACTCCGATCGTCGCGACTGATGGCAGGCCGCAGGGAAAGATGGTCCAGCTTAAAAAAAGTCGTGGCGGAAGCGAGGCAAAAATAGCAATTTCGGCCCGGCCGGCGCGGCGTCACCAAGCAATAGGGAAATACCATGAGTGAAACAATCGAAAAGCGGCTAAGCGATCTGGGCGTGACGCTTCCCGTCGCCGCCGCGCCCGCCGCCAACTACGTGCCCTATTGCAGGACCGGCAATTTGCTGTTCACTGCCGGGCAATTGCCGCTCAAGGACGGCAAGCTGCAGGCGAGCGGGCTGCTCGGCCGCGACGTCGACACGGCAGGCGGCAAGGACGCGGCAAAATACTGCGCGATCAACATCCTGGCGCAGGCCAAGGCAGCACTCGGCGACCTCGAGAAGATCAGCCGTCTGGTGAAGATCACCGTTTTCGTCGCCTCGTCACCCGAGTTCGTCGAGCAGCATCTGGTTGCCAACGGCGCCTCCGATTTCCTGGTCGCCGCCCTTGGCGAGCGCGGCAAGCATGCACGCTCCGCCGTCGGCACGGCCTGCCTGCCGCTTAATGCCGCAGTGGAAATCGAAGCCATCTTCGAAGTCGCATGAGCCAGGGTACAGATATGACCGACCTATCCTGGCTGACCGCCCGGCCCGTTGCCCACCGCGGCTTCCACGACATGAACAAGACGCGCTGGGAAAACACGCTGTCGGCCTTTGCCGCAGCCGCCGAACGCGGCTACGCCATCGAATGCGACGTGCACCTGTCGTCCGACCGCGTTCCCGTCATCATCCATGACGGCGATCTCAAGCGCCTGACCGGCCAGGATGGTTTCGTCTGGCAGCGTACCGCAGCTGAACTCGCGGCGCTCAGGGTCGGTGGCACGGCGGACCATGTGCCGACGCTGCAGGAAGCGCTCGACCTGGTCGATGGCCGCGTGCCACTGGTCGTCGAGCTGAAAGGCACGCCCGGCTATGACGAAGGCCTGGTGGCAAGCGTCGGCAAGATGCTCAAGCGCTACAAGGGCAAGGCGGCGATCATGTCGTTCGACCATTGGCTGGTCCGCGATTTTCCAAAGGACGCGCCGGGTATCCCAGGGGGTCTCACCGCCTACGGCAAGGACGTCGGGTTGATCGAGGCGCATTTCGCCATGCTGGCGCATGAGATCGCCTTCACCTCCTACGCCGCCGGCGACCTGCCAAACCCATTTGTCAGCTTCGTGCGTGAAAGGCTGAAAATGCCTGTTATCACCTGGACGGTGCATGACCAGCCGGCGGTCGACCTGACCTTCAGATATGCCGATCAGATGACGTTCGAAGGGTTCGAACCCGATCTGGTCAAAGTCGCCTGAGTGTCTGAAACGTGACTTGCACCAGGCCGGACGGAGCTTAAATAAGCCTCATGGATCAGGGCGACGAGGGTGACGGACAAACGGCCAATGCGGACTATTCGATCCGCGTCGCCGCCGGCATCGGCGCCTTCACCTGTGATGAATGGAATGGCTTTGCGGGAACTGCGCGCGGCGATTTAGAAACCAGCTACAATCCTTTGGTTTCATTCGCTTTCCTGAGCGCCCTTGAGGATTCCGGATGCGCCGTGCGCCGCACTGGTTGGCAGGGCCACCATCTCAGGCTGGAGGATGGGCGGGGCAGATTGCTGGGCGCGGTGCCCTGTTATCTCAAATCGCACAGCCAGGGCGAATATGTGTTCGACCATGGCTGGTCGGATGCGTTCGAGCGCGCTGGTGGCCGCTACTATCCCAAACTGCAAAGTGCCGTGCCGTTCTCCCCGGTCACCGGCCCTCGCCTGCTGGTCACCAGGGGCGAGGACAGTGCCAAGGTGAAGGCCGGTCTCGCGGCGGGCCTGAAGGCGGTGACGCAAAAGCTCGGTGTCTCTTCCGCACATGTCACCTTCGCGCAAGAGAGCGATGTGGAGGTGCTGGAAGCAGCCGGTTTCCTGCACCGCACCGACCAGCAATTCCATTTCTTCAACGAAGGCTTTTCAACCTATGACGACTTCCTCGCCACCCTTGCCTCGCGCAAGCGAAAGGCGATGAAAAAGGAAAGGCGCGAAGCGCTTGCTCCAGGCATTTCAATCGACCGGCTGACCGGCAAGGACCTCACGGAGAAAGCCTGGGACGATTTCTTCGCCTTCTACATGGACACCGGCAGTCGCAAATGGGGCCGGCCCTATCTCAATCGTCAATTCTTCTCGATGATCGGCGAGCGCATGGCCGACGACATCCTGCTGGTGATGGCCAGGCGCAACGGGCGCTATATCGCCGGCGCGATCAATTTCATCGGCTCGGATACACTCTATGGCCGCAACTGGGGCTGCATCGAGGACCATCCCTTCCTGCATTTCGAGGTCTGCTATCACCAGGCGATCGACTTCGCCATCGAGCGCAAGCTCAAGGTGGTCGAGGCGGGAGCGCAGGGCGAGCACAAGCTGGCGCGCGGCTACCGGCCGGTGACCATGCATTCCGCGCACTACATTGCGCACCCAGGCCTGCGCAACGCCGTCGCCGACTATCTCCGGCGCGAACGGCAGGAGGTGGAGCGGATGAGCGAATATCTGGAAGAGCATACCCCGTTCCGCAAGGATCTCGAGGAGTAGCCCCGGTTGGCCGGCTGGGGGGCGACGATTATCTTGCCGAATTTCGACGCCTTCGCTACACGAAGGCACAATCCGGAGCGTTCGCCATGACCGAGGCCGCCTACGATACCGACAACATTTTCGCCAAGATCCTGCGCGGCGAAATTCCCTCGCACCGTGTCTACGAGGATGATGCGGTCATCGCCTTCATGGATGTGATGCCGCAGGGGCCCGGCCATACGCTGGTGGTGCCGAAAGCGCCGTCGCGCAACCTTCTCGATGCCGATCCGTCAATTTTCGGCCATCTCTTGAGCGCCGTTCAGAAAGTGGCGCTGGCGGTGAAAAAGGCCTTCGGCGCCGATGGCGTCACCGTCATGCAGTTCAATGAGCCGGCCTCGGGGCAGACCGTCTATCATCTGCATGTGCATGTCATTCCGCGCTTCGACGGCATCCCGCTGAAGCCGCACACGGGCGAGATGGAGAAGCCGGAGATTCTGGTCGGGAACGCCGAAAAGATACGGACTGCACTCAAAAATTGAGAGCGGGAGGTCCGCCAATGATGTGGTGGACCGGGTCGAGAATATCGGACTGACAAGCGCCGTTCAGTCCAGAAGCCGATTCTAATGCCCGGCCGTGCCCAGTGCCGACTCAACCGTTTGCAACTCTAATCGTCTGATTAGGAAATATCGAACCATCTCACGGTAAAATGCTAACGCGTGGCGAGCTGTGGGGCTTCAAAACCATGGAACATTCGGTTGCGGCATCGGCCCCACTGGCGGGGGCAATTGTCGAGCGTGCTTTTCTTGGCATCTTGGCGGATGGCTTTTGGCGACACCGGCTGCTGCACGCTATGGGTGCCGCTGCGCTGCTTCTGGCAAGCGCAGTCGGGTGGCACACTGGAAACATGCCGGATTTCGGCGTTCTGGAGGAATACGCTGAGTATCTTTTCATCGCCTTCTGGATTTGCGGCTCAGCCTTTGCACTTGGGACGCTTCTCCATCTTGCGCTGGTCCAGCGGGATACCGAACCGCTGCACACCTTCCTGAAGTCACTGGGTAGATTCGTTGGCGACGCCGAACGCATTGCCAACAGCCTGAATGGCCTGGGTGCGGGCCTTGCCTTCATATCCGCGATCGGTGTGTTGAAGGGAGCCATTGCAATCCTCTCTCCGTTTGCATGGGACAAGGCATTGGCTCAGGCCGACCGCATCCTGCATTTCGGTCGAGCCCCGCACGAATGGTTGTGGTTTATCGTCCAGTCGCCGCTTGCATTGAAGATCATCAACATAGCTTACAATTTCTGGTTCGTCGTGCTCATTACCGCGGTTTTCACCGTGTGCATCGCACGCAAGGATACGAAGCTGCGTCACCAGTTCCTGATGAGCTTCATGACGGTGTGGACCCTGGGTGGCTTCTTCCTCGCGATGGGCCTGTCGTCGGCTGGCCCTTGCTTTTACGAGCGATTGGGGTTCGGCAACGACTTTCACGCCCTCATGCAAGCACTCGCCACCGCCGATCGCATCTATCCAATCTGGGCGCTCAACACGCAGGATATGCTGTGGGGTGGCTACACCGGCGCAACTACCGGCAGCGTCGGTATATCCGCCTTCCCATCCCTGCACGTTGCGATGGCGGTGCTGTTCGCTCTCTATGCAACGCGGCGGTCTCGGCTGGCCGGTGTTGTGATGTGGTTATTCGCGGGCGTCATTATGGTCGGATCCGTCGTGCTTGGCTGGCACTATGCCGTGGATGGCTATGCGGGCGCATCCCTGATGGTCGCGATCTGGAAGGCGTGCGGATATTTGCTGACCCGTTTCGAGTCGGACAGCGCGGCCGCTGAGAGCTCCACCATGCAATCGCCGGCCCTTTGCGGGATGTAAATTCGCCGATCTGGACGAACTCGCCTGCGGCGGCATGCCGGTCAAAACGCCTAAAGGGCGGCGCTGGATGGGTTGGACAATTTCCGAAACGCTGTTCGATACGATCCTTGCCGAAGCTGCTCTGCGAGCGTGTCCGCGCATTGCCCAGGGCTCAGGAGCGACGTGTCGACTTCCAGATCGTACACGCCGGGCCGGTGCACCTCTTCCTGCCACAGGCGCGCCATCGGGCCGCAATCCCATCCCGGGTCGATAGCGCGGCGGCATGGCCTGCTCGCAAACGTCGACACCGAGATTGATCCAGACGCTATCGAAGCACTCCTGAACAGCCTTAGCGATGCTTGTTTTCCGATCGCGGCGCACCGTTCAGGATGATGATCTGGCCGATTATGCCTACCCTCGCTCCAATAAAAAAGCCCCGTTGCCGGGGCTTTCAGGCTGCTGACAAACCCCTGGCATTTGCCGGGGGTTTTTGATTCACTGGGTCATGTTGAAGCGACCCGCCCCTGAACAGACCGCGCTCGAGATGGTAACGCTGGATCAGTTGGTTCCGGCTGATC
>NZ_RZQT01000211.1:0-7147 GCF_003998485.1 Mesorhizobium sp. M7A.F.Ca.CA.001.04.2.1 | reverse complement strand
CAAATATGGATGTCCGGTAGCGAAAGTCGGCAAGATTCCCGGAGTTGTGGGCTTTTTACCGATTAGGCGCTTGGACGAAGCACAAACAAAAATTTTAGATGCGAGGCGTGATGCTGTTGCGGAATGATCCTGTCGGGGCCTTCGTGGATTACCCGCCAATCCCGATCGCTTCGGCGGCAAGCGGACCGCTCGCCGGCCTGACCCTGGCGGTGAAGGATCTCTATGACGTCGCGGGCTATCCCACCGGCGGCGGCCATCCGCTGCGGCGCGAATGGAGCGGCGGCAAGCCCGACACGGCGCCAGTGGTCCAGACATTGCTGGATGCCGGCGCCCGATTTATCGGCAAGACCCACACCGACGAGTTCGCCTATTCGATGAATGGCGAGAACCCGCATTACGGCACGCCGGTGAACCCGCGCGCACCGGGCCGCATTCCGGGCGGGTCGTCGTCGGGTTCGGTCGCCGCGGTGGCGGCCGGCCTCGCCGATATAGCGCTCGGCACCGATACCGGAGGGTCGATCAGGCTGCCAGCCTCCTATTGCGGGCTGATCGGCCTGCGGCCGACGCATGGCCGCATCGACACGGTTGGGCTGCAGCCGCTGGCGCGCAGCTTCGACACCGTCGGCTGGTTCGCGCGCGACGTCGGTGTCTACGAGGCCGTGGCCCGGCTGCTGCTGCCGGAGGACACCATTCCGCCGCCAATCACCCGCCTCGTCGTCGCCACGGACATCGCCAGCTACGTGCTGGGTCACTTGGAGCGCCGCGTCTTCGAAGACGTGCTCGAGCGGCTGTTTCGGATCATCGACATCGCCGGTGAGGTCCGGGTCGCACCGGATGGCTTCGATGCCTGGCGGCCAATCTTTCGCGCTATCCAGGCCTACGAAGCCTGGGCCGACCACGGCGCCTGGATCACCGAGCACCGACCGGTCCTCGGCGAGGGAGTGCGGCAGCGCTTCGACTGGGCCGAGCGGGTGCCGATCTCCGACTACGAAACCGCTCTTGCCGGGAAAGCCGTCGTACGGGAACACTTGTCGTCATTGGCTGGCTCAGGAACCGCACTGGTTTTCCCGACCGCCCCTTCGGTCGCCTTGCCGCTGGGCATGGCGGGAGAGGCTCTGGAGGCCTATCGCAGCCGGTCGATTTCGATGCTTTGTACGGCTGGGCTGAGTGGTCTGCCGCAGATTTCGATGCCGATCGCGGAGGTGGAGGGACTGCCGTTCGGAATTTCGATCCTTGGTCCGAGGAATTCCGAAATGGCCCTGCTGGCTCTTTGCCGGCGAGCGCTCCAGCAATATCCGGATCGGGGGTGATCAGATCGGTCTACAAGGGTGGCGGGCTTGCCAATCTGTTCATAGCAGGGTGGTATTCTAGAAATCGCTGGCGTTCATGATCCGGACGAGACGACCCATGTGATCTGGCGCAGGATTGTCGGTGCGGCTACGTTGCGCGCGAATTGCCGGTAGCGCAAAAGGCCGGCTCGAGGCCTGGCAGACGAGGGGAAACGACAAATGACCGCGTCCGGCGATTTGCAGCAGGCATTGTTCCAGAGATTGAGAAGCGACGCATCGCTGTCGGCGCTGCTGGGTGGCGCCGGATTGCTTGAACAGCCAGCCGACAATGCCGCCTTTCCCCACGTGACTTGCGGCCAGACCAGTGCCTTCGACTGGGACACGGGCGTCCAGAACACCGACGATCAGTTGATTACGCTGCATGTCTGGTCGAAAGCCCATGGGGATGCCGAAACGCTAGCCATCATGGCCGCCATCCAGGCGCGCCTTGCCGACGCAGCATTGGTGATCGGCCCTCGCGGCCAGACACGACTGTCGCTGGAATTTGCCGAAGCCCGCCATGACGAGGATCTGCTCGTGCATCACGGGCTGCTGCGTTTTCGCGCGATGACGCAGGAAAATGCCTGATGCGCTTTCAATATGGTCAAAACGGAGTCTAGACTGGACTTTCGCGGGATTTCGCCTGTTCGAGGCGGCGAAATCCCAGGTTGACTGTCTCGCGTTGCAGGGGTGTGGCGAGGATGTTTTCAGCGGCGTTCACCGTTCATTTCACGTTCAGCACCGATGCGTTACAACGCCGGTCATGAAAACGCTTCGCTCCCACTTCCGAACCGCGACACTGGCGCTTTGTGCTGCCGGGCTGTTTGCGTCGCAGGCGATGGCGATGCCGGTCATCGCGCCGCCCGACCTGGCCAGTCCGATCGTACTGGCGGCATCCGATTGCTACGCCATCGGCCAACAGGTGGCCGAGCAGAATGGCGGAACGCTGGCCAAGGCCTCGCAATCGACGCGCGGCGGTCAGCCTGTCTGTGTCATCGTCGTGCTCGTTCCGGGCAAGGACGGACAACGTCCGCGCCGTTCCGAGATCGTCGTTCCGCTGAACTGATCCAATCAACCTTAGGCCACGTTTCCCAGGCCGCCGGAATCGGCCTATATCTGCCCCAGTTTTCCATCCGACAAAGCTCTTCCATCCGACAAAGCTCTTCAACAGGTATCGAACTCCGCATGCGTGTACTGGTCGTCGAAGATGACAAGGATCTCAATCGGCAGATATCGGATGCGCTGGTCGATGCCGGCTATGTCGTCGACCGCGCCTTCGACGGCGAGGAAGGCCATTTCCTCGGCGACACCGAGCCCTATGACGCGGTCGTGCTCGATATCGGCCTGCCGCAGATGGACGGCATCAGCGTGGTCGAGCGCTGGCGACGCGGCGGCCGCAAGATGCCGGTGCTGATCCTGACGGCGCGCGACCGCTGGAGCGACAAGGTTTCCGGCATCGATGCCGGCGCCGACGACTACGTCACCAAGCCGTTCCACATCGAGGAGGTGCTGGCGAGGCTGCGGGCTCTGATCCGGCGCGCTGCCGGCCATGCCTCGTCCGAGCTGACCTGCGGACCGCTGCGCCTCGACACCAAGGCCTCCAAGGCCGATGTCGGCGGCGTGCCGCTGAAGCTGACGTCGCACGAATTCCGCCTGCTTGCCTATCTGATGCACCATATGGGCGAGGTCGTCTCGCGGACCGAACTGGTCGAGCATCTCTACGATCAGGATTTCGACCGCGATTCCAACACCATCGAGGTGTTTGTCGGGCGGCTGCGCAAGAAGATGGGCATCGACATGATCGAAACCGTGCGCGGCATGGGCTACCGCATGCGTGAGCCGGAGGCGTAACTCGGAACCGCTCAAACCAACCGCAAGGACGCCGCTTTCGCTGCGTTTGTGGCCGCGTTCGCTGACGTTCCGCGTCATCGCCTTTTCCACGGTCTGGGCGATCGTGACGCTCGTTGTCATCTTCACCTTGATCACCACCCTATACCGCCAGGCCAGCGAGCGCGGCTTCGACAGCCTGCTTTCGGCGCATCTGTTCAACCTGATCGGTTCGATCGGCATCTCCGACAGCGGTGCGCTGACCGGCGCGCCAGATCTCGGCGACCTCCGGTTCTCGGAGCCGAATTCGGGCTGGTACTGGTCGGTTGAGCCCGCTTCGGAAGGCGTGCATGGCGATCTCCATTCGTCGTCGATGACCACGACGATCCCGTCACCGAGCGTTGCCGAGGTGCCGTTCAACGCGAGCTTCCAGCGCAGCTACGCAGCCGAAGGCATCGACGGCGAGCAACTCGAAGTGTTCGAGAGCGAATTCGTCCTCGACGCCAAGAACCGCGCCGCGCGTTTCCGCGTCATGGGCAACCAGAGCGAACTCGAACAGGAAATCGCCACCTTTCAGCGCCGCCTGCTGACCTATCTCAGCCTGTTCGGCGTCGGCATGATCGCCATCAACGCGATCGCAATCCTGCTCGGCCTGCAGCCGCTGCGCCGGGTCAGAAACGCGCTCGCCATGGTGCGCGAAGGCACCGCCCAGAGGCTCGACGGCCGCTTCCCGGCCGAGATCGAACCGCTTGCCAACGAAACCAATGCGTTGATCGAAAACAACAGGCGCATCGTCGAGCGGTCGCGAACACAGGTCGGCAATCTCGCCCATTCGCTGAAGACGCCGCTGGCGGTACTGCTCAACGAGGGCCGCGCGCTCGGCGGCGCCAAGGGGCAGTTGATCGCCGAACAGGCCGCTTCCATGCAGAAGCAGGTCGAACACTATCTCCAGCGCGCCCGCGTCGCGGCACAACGCGACAGCGTGGTCTACCGCACGCCGGTGACGCCGCTGGTGCAGCGCATGGTGCGGGTTCTGCGGAAGCTCAATCCGCAGACAAATCTGTCGCTGTCGCTGCCGGCGGCCGAGATCGTCTTCGCCGGCGAGCGTGAGGACCTTGAGGAACTGCTGGGCAATCTCCTTGAAAACGCGATGAAATGGGCAAAGAGCGCGGTGCAGGTCTCGATCGTGCCCTTGACCGGCAAGGACGACCCGGCCGGCCTGTTCGAGATCGGCATAGAGGATGACGGTCCGGGCATTCCCGAGGACAAGGCGCGCGAGGCGCTGAAGCGCGGACGGCGTCTGGACGAGACAAAGCCCGGAACAGGTCTGGGCCTGGCCATTGTCGCAGACCTCGTCAACGAGTATGGAGGCGTTCTGGCGCTCGAACGGTCCGGTATGGGCGGATTGAAGGCGGTGGTGCGATTGCGGAGCCTTCAGTGATGTTCACCAGAGCCGATCGACATAGAGGGGCGGGAGATGTTGTTGGCGGCATGTCCATTGGTCCCGCAGCGGCCAGCGGCCAAATTTCCGACAAATATCAATACTATGGCCACGCCGACTTCTCGATGACGCGGCCCCCGGCGCATCCATGGCAGGCTCCAACTCAAGAAAACCGGTTGTTGGCATGAAGATTCGCGTCGCGCTTGTTTCCGCATTGCTGGCTGTTTCCGGCTGCACCACCTTGAGCGGCAAGGGTCCAACCGTGGCAGCGACACCGGCCTCGACACCTCCTTCCAGCGGCAAGGTGACCACGACGATCATTTCGGCGATGGGCGGCGGCCTCATCAGCGGGGCGATCGGCAACGGCCTCAGCGAGACCGAGAAGCGCAGCGCGCTCGAGGCTGAGTACAAGGCGCTGGAATACACGACCAGCGGCCAGAAGGTGACGTGGAAAGGCGCCCAGGCTTCGCGCTACGGCGAGGTGGTTCCGGCCCAGCCCTACCGCGTCGGTTCGCAGGACTGCCGCCAGTACACGCAGACGGTGTTTTCCGGCGGCGCCGGAGTCACGGCGCGCGGAACCGCTTGCCGCAACGCCGATGGCAGCTGGACGCCGCTGACCTGACGACCGTCTGCCGACGATTGGCGGCTGGCGTCGTCAAAGCGTCGCAGCATGCATCTGTTGGCACGGCAGAGCTCTGCCGTTATTGGAAGAACCATGCTGTTCTGGGTCATAGCCGCCATTCTCACGCTGGGTGCAAGCCTGGCGGTGCTGTTGCCGCTGGCCGCCAGCGCGAAGGGCGCGTCGTCGAGCGGCGAACATGATCTCGAAGTCTATCGCGACCAACTGTCCGAGCTTGACCGCGACGCTGCGCGTGGCTTGATCCAGCCGGCCGAAGCGGCCGAAGCCCGCGCCGAGATCGCTCGCCGCATCCTTCGCCTTGACAATGCGGGTACCGCCGGCGGCGCAAACGCGGGCCGAGCGCCGGCCACCGCAAGGCTGGTGGCAACCGTAGCCGTGCTGGCGGTGCCGCTGGTCAGTTGGGGGCTCTATGTCAAGCTTGGCTCTCCCGACCTGCCGTCACAACCGCTCAGCGAGCGGTTGGCCAAGAATCCCGCCGACAGTTCGGTCGACGAACTGGTGGCGCGGGCCGAAGCCCATCTGGCCGCCAATCCCACCGATGGCAGGGGCTGGGACGTGCTTGCCCCGGTCTATCTGCGCATGCAGCGCTTTTCCGACGCGGCGGATGCCTATCGCAACGCCATTCGGCTTGATGGCGACAGCGCCGTTCGCCAGGCCGGTCTCGGAGAGGCGATCGCCGGCGCGGCAGGCGGCATTGTCTCGGCCGATGCCCAGGATGCTTTCGAGGCAGCCCTGAAGCTCGATCCGGCCAATGCGAAGGCCAGTTTCTACCTGGCCATGGCGTTGGCGCAGGAGGGTCGCGCCAAGGAAGCGACCACGGCATGGCAGGCGATGCTGGGCAGATTGCCGCCGGACTCGCCATGGCGCGGTGCCGTCGAGCAGGCGCTGGCCAAGTCCGGCAACCCCGAAGTGGCTTCCGGCGGCGCCGCCAACGGCCCCGATGCCGGCGATATCGACGCCGCATCCTCGATGTCGCCGCAGGATCGGGAAGCCATGATCAACACCATGGTTGCCGGCCTTGACGACAAACTGCGGCAAAATCCGCACGACCCGGAAGGATGGATGCGGCTCGTTCGTTCCTATGTCGTGCTTGGCAAGGCCGATCAGGCGCGTGAGGCGCTCGGTCGCGCCATTGCCGTCTTTGGGGCCGACAGTGACCAGGCGAAGAAGTTCACCGCCTTTGCCGCTTCGCTTGGGCTTGCGGCGACGGAGTAGAACAAGACATGACGCGCAAGCAGAAACGATTGTCGGTGATCGCGGGCGGCCTGGTCTTCCTGGGTGCCGCGACCGGGCTGACTTTCTACGCGCTTGGCCAGAAGGCCTCTTATTTCTACATGCCGGCCGATCTCACCACGGCAAGCGTCCAGCCTGGCCAGCGCATCCGGTTGGGTGGATTGGTCGAAAAAGGCACGATCCAGCGCGGGCAGGGGGCCACGGTCGGCTTTTCGGTCACCGACACGCACAAATCGGTCAAGGTCACCTATACCGGCATCCTGCCCGACCTTTTCCGCGAAGAGCAGGGCGTCATCACCGAGGGTAGTTTCGGCCCGGACGGGGTTTTTGTTGCCGATAGCGTGCTGGCCAAGCATGATGAGCGCTATATGCCCAAGGAGGTTGCGGACGGCCTCAAGGCCAAGGGCGTGTGGCAGGAGAGCAAGAGTGAATAGCTCCGGCAGGAGAGCGACAGTGGATCACGGGCATGGTTGAAACCGGACATTTCGCCCTCGTCCTGGCGTTTGCGCTTTCGCTGGTGCAGACGCTCGTGCCGCTGTTTGGCGCACGCCTGAACAACCAGCGCCTGATGGCCGTCGGCGGTCCGGTCGCGGTGACCGGCTTCGCCTTGACGGCGCTGTCTTTCGCAGCGCTGGCGAGTGCCTATGCGAGCTCCGATTTCTCGGTGGCAAGCGTGTG
>NZ_RZQT01000210.1:0-7237 GCF_003998485.1 Mesorhizobium sp. M7A.F.Ca.CA.001.04.2.1 | reverse complement strand
TGTCGAAGCCGTTAAGGGCTATGTGGCCACGGCTCACGAGCAGTCCGTGACCAGCTTCCTGATGAACATCATCCCGTCAACGATTGCCAGTGCCTTCGCGGAAGGCGACATCCTGCAAGTCTTGTTCTTCTCGGTCTTGTTCGGCATTGCTCTGGCGATGACCGGAGAGACGAGCAGGCCGGTCGTTACCTTTCTCCAGGCGCTCACCGCCCCCATTTTTAAGCTCGTCGGCATTCTGATGAAGGCTGCACCCATCGGCGCCTTCGGCGCTATGGCCTTTACGATCGGCAAATACGGAATCGGTTCGGTGGCCAACCTCGCGATACTGGTCGCGACGTTCTATCTGACCGCCTTCCTCTTCGTGTTCGGGGTTCTCGGCGTGGTCTGCCGCTGCAACGGCTTCTCGATCTTTTCTCTTGTCCGCTACATCAAGGACGAGCTGCTGCTTGTCCTGGCAACGTCCTCCTCGGAGGCCGCGCTGCCCTCGCTCATGGAGAAGATGGAGAAGGCCGGCGCCGCGCGTTCGGTCGTAAGTCTCGTCATCCCTACTGGATACTCATTCAATCTGGACGGCACCAATATCTACATGACGATCGCCGCCCTCTTCATCGCGCAGGCGACGAACACAGATTTGTCAATTGCCGATCAGATCCTCCTGCTGCTAATTGCGATGCTTTCCTCGAAGGGTGCGGCAGGCGTCACCGGCGCCGGCTTCATCACATTGGCCGCTACTCTGTCTGTCGTGCCGAGTGTTCCCGTTGCCGGAATGGCTCTAATTCTTGGCGTGGACCGCTTCATGTCGGAATGCCGCGCGCTGACGAATTTAGTCGGTAATGCGGTGGCATCGCTCGTTGTCGCTCGCTGGGAAGGCGAATTGGACCAGTCCCGGATGGAAGCCGCTTTCCGCGGTTAGGGTTACATCAAACGGGCTCCCCGCAAGCAAGCAATAGCGCGACGTGTAAGTCACGGCCTTCACAGCAGTCGAATTGCCGGCCTCCAAAGAGCGCTGGAAATAGTGTACTAACGCGGAGAGTAATACAACACCATGAAGCCCCTAAGCAAACGAACGGTTCACGGAAACTCATCTGGGTCCGCATGGAGCGCTGTTCGTCGAATGCGTTATCAACCGTGGGGTGTGGTAACTATTTCAGCTTGCCGCCCCAAGCCGTCGCGGGATCGCACCGGATGACGGAGGACCGGCCGATCAGAATCGCTAGGGGAAAGCGCGTCACAATTGCCGATCTCGCCCGCGAAGCCGGAGTCAGCGTAGCAACAGTCGATCGGGTTCTGAACGTCCGCCTTCCGGTGCGAGAGGAGACCGCCCAGCGGGTCCATGCGGCCGCGCACGCGATCGGCTATCATGCTGCCGGTCTCATCAAACAGCGCTTGCAGCAGCACCTGCCGCACTACAAGCTGGGCTTCATCTTGAGAAAACCTGCCCACGATTTTTACCAAGATTTCGCTCGCAATATTGAAGAGTCGGTCAGTATGGCTAAATCCTTCCACGGCCTTCCGATCATCGAGTTCGCGCAGTCACATTTGCCGCGTGACCTGCTCCCGCTTCTTAAGGACCTTGGAAGCCGCTGCCAGGCGATCGCCATGGTGGCGGCCGATCACCCGAAAATCACAGCATCAGTCGAGGAGCTCAAGGCGAAAGGTATCCCGGTATTTTCGCTGTTATCCGACTTCGCCGATGGCGTGCGCGAGGGCTACATCGGCCTCAACAACAGCAAGGTCGGACGGACTGCCGCTTGGGTGTTTTCCAAGGCCGCAAAACGGCCCGGCAAGGTGGCGGTGTTTGTCGGAAGCCATCGCTTCCAGGCGCATGCGACGCGGGAAACGGCCTTTCGTGCCTATTTTCGTGAGAACGCGCCCAAATTCGAGGTGCTTGATCCGCTCGTGAACCTTGATGAACGGCAGCTCACTTACGAAAAATTGCTGGATCTTATGCAGCGGGAACCAGAGCTCGTCGGCTTCTATATGGCCGGCGGGGGTATAGAGGGAGCAATTTCCGCGCTCCGAGAAGAGGGGAGCGGTCAGGATCTCGTCGCGATCGTGAGTGAAATGACGCCGCAGTCACGTGGGGCGCTTGCGGATGACATCTTGACGATGGCGGTCGGCACGCCAATGCGCCGACTTTGCCAGGAGCTGATAATGGCAATGGAGCGGGCCATCAAAGCCGGCGTCGCGGAGAGCCCGGGGCAGACATTTCTGCCGTTCGACATTTATCTTCCGGAAAATATTTGACCTTGATGGATTTCTATCATGAGCGCCCATTTTCCTTTCACCGATGAAAGGAAAGCTCGATTGACTCGGCCGTCTCTGTCCGATCTGTGAACCGGCGTGGTTCCGTCTTGAAAGAAGCCGGATGCCGAAATGGCAGCCGCGCTTCATGGAAGGAAAGTCAAGCAATGCGCCAGGTATCGCCCCGCTTTGCACTCGATCACATGGCGGCGCCCCGCCTTGACGTCAGTGCGCTTTTCGCGCTTGCCCGTGACCAAGGCCTGACCGACGTCCAAATCCGTTACCCTCATTTCAGCAATCCTGTCGCACGCGGCATTCCGGCTGCGGACGTTCGGTTTGCCGCTACCGAAGCGGGCGTCACGATCATCTCTGTCAACGCCTTGCAGCGGTTCAACGACTGGACTCCAACGCGTCAGGCCGAGGCAAGCAACCTCGCCGATTATGCGACGGCGTGCGGGGCAGAGACGCTCGTGTTGGTGCCGGCCAACCGCAGCTCGTGGCCCACCAATAGCGAGCGCCAGGACAATCTTCGTTTCGCTCTAAACGAGATCAAGCCAATCCTCCAGTCGCGGGGTCTGATCGGTCTCATCGAGCCGCTGGGTTTCCGAACCTGCTCGCTTCGATCAAAGAAGGAAGCGGCCGAGGCCGTTGCCGCGGTTGATGGCCAGTCCGTCTTTCGCCTCGTGCACGACACGTTCCACCACACCCTGGCCGGGGAGACATGCCTGTTCTGCGAGCTTACCGGCCTGGTGCACATTTCAAGCGTAAACGACCCGACCTTCTGGATTTACCCCGATCGCTTTCTTGCAGGTTCCGACAATGGCAGCCAGATTCAGGCGCTGCTGGATGGCGGCTACGCGGGACCTTTCTCGTTCGAGCTGATCGAGGAAGTCCATTCTCTGGACGATCTCGCAGGCGCACTTGCCGCCAGCATCGACTTTATCCGGCGAGGGCTATTGTCGTCAAAGTAGATGGTGACAGGTGTAGTGACTATAGGTGCGCCTGAATTTTCCGAGGGTTCACAGCGGGGCAGCCATCCGAGATGCCTCCTGTATCATTATCTCCCGCATCCAGATGCTTGCCGGATCGCTATTGTGGAGGGCCGGCCATTGGAGGGTCTCGGTGAATGTGGGAAATGGCAGCGGAAGTTCGATAACCCGCAGGGGGAACGTTTTTTCGAAATGCCTGACCAGCCGTAAGGGCATGGTCGCTATACGAGCTGTGCCGGACACCATAGGTGGAATCATGCTGAAGCCCTGCACGGCGACCTCGACACGTCTCTTAAGGCCATGCTCAAGCAAAAACCATTCCTCGATAGACGGCTTCATCGTACGCCCGAACCTGACCGCGACGTGCCTCATCGACATGTATCTCTCGAATGTAAGCTGCTGTGGCAGCTGCTTGTTTGTGGGACAGCCTACGCACACGAGCTTCTCGTCAAACAGCGCAATGCTTGAATGCACACTCGACGTGAACATATCCGGTAGAATTAGAAAATCGACGTCACCGCGCCGGAGAAGCTCATCGGGGCTATCGTCGACAGGCAGCAGTTCGAAGCTGACGGCGGGGGCTTCCCGTGAAATACGCTCCACAAGCTTTTCGAAAAACACGAGCGTGACGAAATCGGAAAGAATGATCCTGAAGAGGCGATCGGCTCGAGCTGGGTCAAACGGATCCGAAGAAATAATCGAGCACTGGATGTGCTGGAGAGCGTCGCGAACTGCGGGGGCAAATGCTGCCGCACGCGGGGTTAGAAATCGTTCGCGACCTCTTATCGTAAACAGTTCATCGCGGAAATAATCGCGCAGTCGGGCGACGGCCGCACTCATGGCGGGCTGACTCAGGTTGATCCTGCGTGCCGCCGCCGAGAGATTACGCTCCGTCAGGAGTGCGTCGAGCACAACGAGGAGATTTAGATCAAGTCCTTTGAAACGCATGTCATCAGCCATCCATGGGATGGATGCCTTTAACCGAAACAAACGACTTTAACAATTTAGCATTCTTGCAATCTTTTGTCGCAAAAAGTTTATGATGGATGACGTTAAGGTCCGACATATGAGCCGCGTGATCTGTCGAAGCGAGCAATCGTTCGTACTGTGCAGGTCAGAGATTGGCAGTTTGAAACGCCGGGCCGATGGCGCCGGGCTATCAACCAGCGTCTTCGGCGGCCCCGACCTAGCTGGGCGTGGAATCTAATAGGGTGCACCTTTCCAGTCCGAGGCGACTGATGGGCGGTTTGATCCTAAGCTGCCGTGAGGCCTGTGCCAATTGTATCGGCGAGCCAATGCAGCAGTCCGGCAGCGTTTTTGAGAGCTGTTGTAGGCTCGGCCTAAGCCCATTGGCGCAAGCCTATCTGAACGAAGCGCTTGGCCTTGCCGCTATCCGGTATGTGATCTGTGGTGTCTTCTCGTCCTGCTGTTCTTGTTTTGGAACGCCCTTATGGTGAGCCCATCCGGGACGTGGGGCACCGGGAGCACAAAGGTGCAGGCAGGCCGTCAATAGACCGTGGGCTGAGAGCCCGAGCTCGTTACATGGCCGCCCCTGGCGACTTTCCCGGATGCGCTGCGAGCGCGGATCAGTAGATGTCGTGTTGCCCGCCAGCTCCCGTCTTTGACCGAGCCAAGAAGGAGGAACGGGCATGCTTATCATCGGACTGGATATTCACCGCGCCTTCGCCGAAGCAGTGGCATGGGAGGAGGGCAGGCTCAGGCGACTCGGCCGCGTCGACATGCGGCGCGATCTGCTGGCGGCGTTCGCCGCGAAGCTGTCGCCGAACGATGTCGGGGTGATCGAGGCCACCGGCAGCGCGACGTCCGCTGCAGCTGTGGTTGCGCCGCATGTGAAGAAGGTGGGGATCGCCAAGCCGAAACAGGTGTTTATCGTTGCCTATGCCAAGATCAAAACGACGATCGACGCCGACGTTCTTGCGCAGCTCTATGCCAGCGGCTTCTTGCCAGAAGTCTGGATTGCGGACGAGCCGACGCAGGCTCTGCGTCGACAGGTGACACGGCGCAATCAGATTGTCCGACAGAGATCTCGATTGAAGAGCGTCATCCAGTCGATCCTTCATAGCCACCTGATCCGTCCTGCCCGCATGCCGACCTGTGCGGCGCCAAGGGTCGGACCTGGTAATCGAGCAGGTCGTACCGCAGGACGAGCGCCTCGCGATCGATGGGCATCTGCGCGAGTTCGACCGATTGGGCGAAGACCTCCAGGTCATCGAACGCGATCTTGTCCGCTCGGCTCTCGAGGATGAAGGCGTGAAGCGGCTGATGACCATTCCCGGCGTCGACATCACCGTCGCGCTGGCGATGAAGGGCGGCGATCGGCGACGTGTCGCGCTTCGACGATCCGCAGAAGCTCGTGACCTATCTCGGGTTGAACCCAAGCGTCCAGCAGTCCGGCCAGGTCCGGCCTACCATGGGCGAATCACCAAGCAGGGCCGTGGTCATGCGCGCGGCATGCTCGTCGAGGCGGCCTGGGCGGCCGCTCGTGCTCCCGGACCGTTGCGAGCCTTCTCCCTGCGGCGTGCGAGCCCGGCGCGGACAGCATGTCGCGGCCGTGGCAACCGCACGCAAACTCTCTGTCGTGATCTGTCATCTGTTGAGAAGGGCGAGAGTTACGCGTAGGCTCGACCCTCCCTGCATGCCAAGAAGCTTGCGCGATGTGGAACTCAAGGCCGGGAGCAAGGCTGTGCGCGGCCAAAAGGGAGCGCACGCCTACAACATAAAGAGCCACCGGGAAGAAGAGCGCCGCTGGGTGGAGCAGGCCGAGGGCGCCTATGCACGCCTCGTTGCCGGTTGGAACCCACGAGGTCCGAAGAGGGTAGGCACGGATGCCGCAAACGAGGCGCGACGATAGAAGCTGCGCGGCAGGGCTCTCATCTCGGACCCTGCTCTTCGCCACGCGGTCGTCCGTGCGCGACAGGAGAATAGCGCAGATTTATCAAAAAGGCTCTTGTCGATCACATCAGTGGTCTTGGGCGCTGTACGGCCGGGTGAAGACTTTGCAGGTGGCGCGGAAAGCGTTTGACCTGTAGCGAAGCAATTGTCGTCATTACGCGCTCGACCCGGGCGCCCAGCTTGGCATAAGGGCTACGTGGCCTCAGGAAGCGTCGTCGCCAATGCAGACCATGGACGAATTCCCAGCCGATGCCGAGATGCCGGTCGACCGTGCCTGTCGCCGTCCGGTGATGCGATGCCCCCGAGCGGATGAGTTCGCCCCGGAAGCTCCCGGTCACGACGCACGGGTTCGGGTTCCAAGGCGCTCAGTTTTGTTCGCGCCCAATCGGTGTAGGACGCGGCAGAAATACGAGCGTGACGAAATCGGAAAGAATGATCCTGAAGCGGCGATTCGGTAGAGCCGGGTCAAACTATCCGACGAAATAAACGAGCACTGGATGGGCGGGAGAGCGTCGCGAACTGGAGGGCAAGAGCTCCCGGACGCAGCGTTAAGTTTGAATACCTCCGCGGACATGGTCGCGAGCTTATCGCGCAAATAATCGAGCAGCCGAGCGCCGGCCGCACTCATGACCGGCTGGGCTCGGTTAATCCTGCATGCCGCGCCCATGAGGTTGCGCTCTGTCGGGAGTGCGTCGAGCACAACGACGAGATGTAGTTCACGATCTTTGAAACGCGTGGTCAACTATCCAAAGTGTGGATGCCTTTCATCGAAACAAACGATTTCATCAATGTTCTGGAATCCTGCATGGGCAGAAGCACCTGACGCACACCGATGCCCCCACTGCCTCATGGCGTGGCGAGCGTCTTAAGAAACCGCCCGAAAGGAGATTTTTCATGCGCTCTACCGGGCAGTGGAGTGCTGGGAAAGGGAGTTGCAACTGACCGGGTCCGACTTCTTCCGAGCCTATGGACAGACTGGGAGACGCGCACGGTGTAGCGGCTCACATCGTCATACTGCACCTACGCCACACACCGGCCGGACCTGATCCGGCTTTATGAGCATTGGGCTTTGTCAGTTGCCCAAGCGTGAT